>JAQGMP010000146.1 GCA_028292285.1 Variovorax sp.
CCAAGGCCGGCGCGCCGGTGCTGGTCTTCATCCACGGCGGCTATTGGCGCTCGCTCGACAAGAGCCGCCACTCGTTCATTGCGCCGGGCTTCACCCGCAAGGGGGTGTGCGTCGTGATGCCGAATTACCCGCTGTGCCCGGGCACGCCGGAGCGGCCGATCGGCATTCCCGACATCGCCCTGCGGATGGTTCATGCGCTCGAATGGACGTGGCGCCATGTCGCCGAACACGGTGGCGATCCGTCGCGCATCACCGTGGCCGGGCACTCGGCGGGCGGACATCTGGCGGCGATGTTGCTGGCGTGTGAATGGGCCGCGGTCGCCGCCGATCTGCCATCGAATCTGGTGCGCAACGCGCTGTCGATTTCAGGGGTGCACGACCTTCGCCCGCTGCAGCACACGCCGTTTCTGATCGACTCGTTGCGGTTGACCGAAGCCGACGCGCAGCGCGCGAGCCCGGCTTTGTGGCCGGCGCCGCCGCGCCGCACGCTGTACGCGGTGGCGGGCGGCAACGAGAGCGAAGCATTCATCCGCCAGGCCGAGCTGATTCAAGACGCCTGGGGCAAGGCCACCGTACCGGTCTGCGACATCCTGCCCGGCCTGCATCACTTCAGCGTGGTCGACGCGCTGGCTGACCCCGAGCATGCGTTGCACCGGCACGCGATGAGCTTGCTGCGCGCCTGATCGGCATGCGTGCGCATGCGTCGCGCAATGCCTCGCGCAGGCGTCACATCAGCAGGTGTTCGCCCGCGTTGTCGCCGCCGCCCAAGGTCACGTAGTTGACCTTGCGAATGTCCATCAGCTTCTGGCCGCCGGCGTAGCTGATCGAGCTCTGCACGTCCTGCTCCATCTCGATCAGCGTGTCGGCGAGCTTGCCCTTGATCGGCTCCAGGATGCGCTTGCCTTCGACGTGCTTGTATTCGCCCTTGTTGTAGTCGCTGGCCGAGCCGTAGTACTCCTTGAAGAGCACGCCGTCGACTTCGACCGTCTTGCCCGGCGACTCTTCGTGCCCCGCGAACAGCGAGCCGATCATGACCATCGACGCGCCGAAGCGAACGCTCTTGGCGATGTCGCCGTGGTCGCGAATGCCGCCGTCGGCAATGATCGGTTTGGTCGCGACACGGGCGCACCACTTCAACGCCGACAGTTGCCAGCCGCCGGTGCCGAAGCCGGTCTTGAGCTTGGTGATGCAGACCTTGCCCGGGCCGATGCCGACCTTGGTCGCGTCGGCGCCCCAATTTTCGAGGTCGATCACGGCTTCAGGCGTGCCGACGTTGCCGGCGATCACGAACGACGTCGGCAGCTTTTGCTTGAGGTAGCCGATCATGTTTTTCACGCTGTCGGCATGCCCGTGCGCGATGTCGATGGTGATGTATTCGGGCACGAGGCGCTCATCGACCAGCCGGTCGACGGTCTCGTAGTCCGCCTGTTTCACGCCGAGCGAAATCGACGCGAACACGCCTTGCGCCTGCATGTCCTTCACGAAGCGCACGTTGTCCAGGTCGAAGCGGTGCATCACGTAGAAGTAGCCGTTCTTCGCGAGCCACAGGCTGATGGTCTCGTCGACCACCGTCTTCATGTTGGCCGGCACCACCGGAAGCCGAAAACTGCGGCCGCCCAGCGTCACGCTGGCATCGCATTCCGAGCGGCTCTCCACGCGGCATTTGCGCGGAAGCAAGAGGATGTTGTCGTAGTCGAAAATTTGCATAGCTAAGGTCCCAAGCTCCTGTGAAGGTCGTTGAATAACGAACGAGCGCTTGGTCCGGCCGGTTTCTGCCGCGCTTCTGCAAAGAAGACGCCCACAAAAAACCGGGCGCAAGAATCTTGGGCCCGGTGTCTGAGTTTACGCGGTCGCGCCGTAGCGGGGCATTGGCTTTTCATATAACCGCCGCACGCTGCGGTTTCTACAATCGACGCATGTTCACCGATCTCGCGACCGCCCCCGACCCGGCGCAATCGCCGCTGCTTCAGCACCTCAATCCCGAGCAACGCGCCGCCGTCGCGCTGCCCACCGGCAACGCGCTCATCCTGGCAGGCGCCGGCTCCGGCAAGACCCGCGTGCTCACCACGCGCATCGCCTGGCTGCTGCAGACCGGCCAGGTGTCGCCGGGCGGCATTCTGGCCGTCACTTTCACCAACAAGGCCGCCAAGGAAATGACCGCGCGGCTGACGGCCATGCTGCCGGTCAACGTGCGCGGCATGTGGATCGGCACCTTCCATGGCCTGTGCAACCGCCTGTTGCGCGCGCACTGGAAGCTGGCCGAGTTGCCGTCGACCTTTCAGATTCTGGACACGCAAGATCAGCTGTCGGCCATCAAGCGGCTGATGAAGCAATATGCCGTCGACGACGAGCGTTTTCCGGCCAAGCAGACGCAATGGTTCATCGCCGGCGCCAAGGAAGACGGCTTGCGCCCGCGCGATGTGGAGATCCGCAGCGACGACGACCGCAAGAAGGTCGAGCTGTACCAGCTGTACGAAGAGCAATGCCAGCGCGAAGGCGTGGTCGACTTCGGCGAACTGATGCTGCGCAGCTACGAGCTGCTGCGCGACAACGACCCGATCCGCGAGCACTACCAGCGGCGCTTCCGGCACATCCTGATCGACGAGTTCCAGGACACCAACCGCCTGCAGTACGCGTGGATCAAGATGCTGTCGGGCAACATCGTCGACGGCACCTTCATCCCCGGCGACAACAGCGTGATCGCGGTGGGCGACGACGACCAGAGCATCTACGCGTTTCGCGGTGCGCGCGTCGGCAACATGGCGGACTTCGTGCGCGAGTTCCACGTGACGCACCAGGTCAAGCTGGAGCAGAACTACCGCAGCTACAGCAACATCCTCGACTCGGCCAACGAGCTCATCAGCCACAACAAGAAGCGGCTCGGCAAGAACCTGCGCACCGATCAAGGCCCCGGCGAGCCGGTGCGCGTGTACGAATCCACCAGCGATTTCGCCGAGGCGCAATGGATGGTCGAAGAGATGCGCCAGCTGGTGCGCGACGGCTTCGACCGCAAGGAGATGGCCGTGCTCTACCGCAGCAATGCGCAGAGCCGGGTGATCGAAACGGCGCTCTTCAACGCGGCCGTGCCATACCGCGTGTACGGCGGTTTGCGCTTCTTCGAGCG
>JAQGMP010000171.1 GCA_028292285.1 Variovorax sp.
GCCTGGATGATGCTGCCGGGGCCGCACACCACCGTCGGGATGCCGGCGCCCTTGAAGATGCCGGCTTCGGTACCGAAAGCCACCAGCGTGGTGCGCTGTTCTTTCGACAGGCGCTGGGCCAGCTTGGTGATCGGCTCGTTGGCAGTGCTCAAAAAGCTCGGCACCTCGCAGATCGTCTCGAAGCTGAAACCGGCGTCGGGCGCCACCCGTTTCATGGCTTCTTCGGCGCGCGCGGCGTAGGCGACGACTTCTTTTTGCATCGCCTGCGCATCGGCGGTCGGCAGGTTGCGGAATTCGTAGCGGAACTCGGCGTCGCGCGGCACCACGTTGTCGGCAATGCCGCCGTGGAACTGACCGACGCTGGCGGTGCTGAAAGGCACGTCGAAGCCTTCGTAGCGGCGCTCGCTGTTCTCGAAGCCATCGGCCATGTCGCGCACCTTGTTGACCACGCGCGCCGCCATTTCGATGGCGTTGACCGATTGCGGCGTGAGCGACGAATGCGCCTCCTTGCCGCGCACGCAGCATTTGTAGCGGTACACGCCCTTGTGCGCGATGGCCGGCACCATGTTGGTCGGCTCGCCGATGATGCAGGCGACCGGCTTCACCAGCTGCTCCTTCATGTCGGCGATGAGTTCCCTGACGCCGAAGCAGCCGACTTCTTCGTCGTAACTGAAAGCGAAGTGCACCGCGTAGGGCGAATCGCTTTCGATGAAGTGCTCGGCATTGGCCAGCGCGATCGCGATGAAGCTCTTCATGTCGGCGGAGCCGCGGCCGTACAGGCGCGGCTCGGCGCGCTCGACCTCGCCATCGGGGCGCATGCCTTCTTGCGGCCAGTCCTGCACCATGGCCGAGAGCGGGTCGACCGTCCATTCCTGGCCGTCCCACGGCACGGTGTCGGTGTGGCCCGAAACGATGATGCCGTTCGGCTTGCCGGCGCCCAGCGTGGCGAACAGATTGGCCTTTTTCTTGTCCGCGTTGTAGGTGAGGCGGCTGCGCACGCCCAGGCCGGCCAGGTGGTCGCGGGCGAAGTCGATCAGTTCGAGATTGCTGTTCGCGCTCACCGTGTTCATGCGCACCAGGGTCTGGGCAAATTCGAGGGCGCGGGCAGAAAGAGTGTGCGACATGGAAAGCGATTGTCCGGGAAGTGGGGCGCGCCGCGTATTCGACAAAAGCGTCATCGAGCCGGTGTAGGCTGTAGTTTTACTCGCAACGGAGCCTGTTTGATCATGAAACTATTTGCAACGGCACTCACCGCCGCCGCCACGCTCGCCCTGGTTGCATGCGCCATGCCCGGTGCCAATTCTGCCAAGGGCCTGATGACCCTCGACGGCAAGCAGCCGCTGGTCGTCGCCCACCGCGGCGCTTCGGGCTATTTTCCGGAAGAAACGATGGAAGCGTATTCGCGCGCCATCGAGCTGGGCGCCGACGTCATCGAGATGGACCTGGTCGTCACCAAGGACGGCGTGCTGGTCGCGCGGCACGACCCGAATCTGGCGATCAACACCGACGTTGCCAGCCACCCCGAATTCGCGGCGCGCAAAAAGACGATGAAGGTCGACGGCGAAACGCAGACCGGCTGGTTCGTGCAGGACTTCACCCTGGCCGAAGTGAAGACGCTGGGCGGCATCTCGACCGACGCCGAGCGCGCACAGCAGTACAACGGCAAGTTCAAGATCGTGACCTTCCAGGAAATCCTCGATTTCCAGAAGCTCAAGACCCGCGAAACCGGCCGCACCATCGCGATTTACCCGGAAACCAAGAACCCGACCTGGTTCCGCGACATGGGCCTGCCGATGGAAGACAAGGTCATCGCGATGATCAACGCCGCGGGCCTCAACAGCAAGACGGCGCCCATCTACGTGCAGTCGTTCGAGCCCGTCAGCCTCAAATACATGAAGAGCAAGGGCCTGAACACCAAGATCATCCAGCTGATCGACGGCGACGGCATCGACACGAAAACCGGCGCCATGACCTACGCGGTACCGGTCGACCGCCCGTATGAGTGGACCAAGGCCGGCGACATGCGCACCTTCAGCGCCATGGTCACGCCGGCGGGCTTGGCAGAAATCAAGACCTACGCCGACGGCATCGGCCCGTGGAAGCGCTACATCATCAGCATGAAGGGCACCATCGGCGCTGACGGCAAGCCGGTCGACGTCAACAAGGACGGCAAGATCAACGACGCCGACGCAACTTCGACCGCCCCGACGACGCTCATCGCCGACGCGCACAAGGCCGGGCTCTTCGTGCATCCTTTCACTTTCCGCAACGAAAACCGCCGTTTGCCCAGCGACTACCAGGGCGACCCGAAAAACGAGTACCTGGCGTACTACCGGCTGGGCGTCGACGGCGTGTTCACCGACTTCACCGACACCGCGATCGCCGCCCGGACGATGTACCTGAAGGAAATCGGGCGCTGATGTCCGTCGATTGAGGTTCGGGGGGTTCAGGGGGAGAAAAGCCGGCAGCGTGCCACCCGGCACGGTACTGGCTAGACTGACGTTTTGATTGCCACGCCAGTCACCCCCAATGAAACTCATCGATTCCCTCGTCACCCAGGCCGCCGGCATCGCCTCGATCCGGCGCGACATCCACGCGCACCCTGAACTCTGCTTCAAGGAGGTGCGCACCGCCGATGTGGTGG
>JAQGMP010000179.1 GCA_028292285.1 Variovorax sp.
ACGGTGCCGCCGAGCGAAATCGACGTGATCATCCCGATCCCCGAATCGAGCCGGCCGAGCGCCACGCAACTGGCGCATTTGCTCGGCATTCCGTACCGCGAAGGCTTCGTGAAGAATCGCTATGTCGGCCGTACTTTCATCATGCCGGGCCAGGGCATCCGCAAGAAATCGGTCCGGCAAAAGCTCAACGTGATCGCCAGCGAATTCAAGGGCCGCAACGTGTTGCTGGTCGACGATTCGATCGTGCGCGGCACGACGAGTCGAGAGATCGTGCAGATGGCGCGCGATGCCGGCGCCCGCAAGGTCTATCTGGCCAGCGCGGCACCTCCTGTGCGCTACCCCAACGTCTACGGTATCGACATGCCGACCAAGGACGAACTGGTGGCACACGACCGCACCATCGAAGAGATCCGCGAACTCATTGGTTGCGATGCGCTGATCTATCAGGATGTCGACGCCATGAAGCGCGCCATCGGCTCGCTCAACCCCAAGCTCGATGGCTTCGACGCCTCTTGCTTCGACGGCGTGTACGTCACCGGCGACATCGACACCGAATCGATCAACCGCATGAACGGCAACCGCCCGCGCATGGAAGAAACCGAAGAAGATTCGTCGCGCCTCGCGCTGCCAAACTTCTCTGAATAATTCTTTGAACAAGCGAAAGAACCCGTGACCGATCGATCCCTGCCACCCGGGCTGCACCGCGACACGCTGGCCGTGCGCACCGCGCTGCCGCGCAGCCAGCACGGCGAAAATTCCGAAGCCTTGTTTTTGACGAGCGGCTTCGTGCAGCCCGACGCCGAAACATCGATGCGCCGGTTCGCCGGCACCGAAGAAGGTTTCACCTACGGCCGCACCTCGAATCCGACGGTCACCAGCTTCGAGCAGCGGCTGGCCGCTCTGGAAGGCACCGAAGCGGCCATTGCCGCCTCGACCGGCATGGGTGCGATCCTCATGATGTGCATGGGGCTGTTGAAGATGGGCGATCACGTGATCTGCTCGCGTTCGATGTTCGGCTCGACGCTCAATCTGTTCGCGAAAGAGTTCGCCAAGTTCGGCGTCGAAACCAGTTTCGTTTCGCAGACCGATGTGAGCGAATGGCGCAGCGCGTTGAGGCCGACGACCAAGCTGCTGTTTGCCGAAACCCCCACCAATCCGCTGACCGACGTTTGCGACATCCGCGCGCTGGCCGACCTGGCGCATGGCGTCGGCGCGCTGCTCGCGGTCGACAACTGCTTTTGTTCGCCCGCGCTGCAGCGGCCGACAGAGTTCGGTGCCGACCTGGTGATTCATTCCGGCACCAAGTACCTCGACGGGCAGGGCCGCGTGATGGCCGGCGCCATCTGCGGCCCGTCGCGGTTGATCGTCGACGTGTTCGGCCCGGTGGTGCGCACGGCCGGCATGGCGCTCGCGCCGTTCAACGCGTGGGTCGTGTTGAAGGGCATGGAAACGCTCGGCATCCGCATGCAGGCGCAATGCGCCAATGCACTGGCCGTGGCGCAATGGCTCGAGACGCAGCCCGCCGTGTCGCGCGTTTACTACCCCGGGTTGAAGTCGCATGCGCAGCATGAGTTGGCGATGCGCCAGCAGTCGGCGCAGGGCGGCGCGGTGGTGTCGTTCGACGTGCGCGGCGGCGATCCGGAAACGGCGCGTGCCAATGCGTTCCATGTCATCAACAGCACGCGCGTGGTGAGCATCGCAACCAACCTCGGCGACACCAAGACGATCATCACGCACCCCGGCACGACCTCGCATGGCCGCTTGACCGAAGCGCAGCGCCAGGCGGCGGGCATCGGGCAGGGGCTGATCCGGCTCGCGGTCGGCCTCGACCACATCGACGACATCAAGACCGACCTGCTGCGCGGGTTCGACACACTCAGTACCTGATCGCTTTCATGACCGGCAAAGTTCGCACCCGCATCGCTCCTTCCCCGACGGGTTTTCTTCACCTCGGCACGGCGCGTACCGCTTTGTATTCGTGGGCCTACGCGCGGCACCATGGCGGCGAGTTCGTGCTGCGCATCGAAGACACCGACGTCGCGCGTTCCACCCAGGATTCGACCGACCAGATCCTCGCGTCGATGCACTGGCTCGGCCTCGACTATGACGAAGGCCCGATCTACCAGATGCAGCGTTTGGCGCGCTACCAGGAAGTCATCGCGCAGATGCTGGCCGCCGGCACTGCGTACCACTGCTATTGCACGCCGGCCGAGCTCGAAGAAGTGCGCGAGGCGCAACGTGCCCGCGGCGAAAAAACCTTGTACGACGGACGCTGGCGTCCCGCTGCGGGCAAGGTGTTGCCGCCGGTGCCCGAAGGCGCGCCGCCGGTGGTGCGCTTCTGCAATCCCACGAGCGGCGATGTGACGTGGGACGATCTGGTCAAGGGCGAGATCACCATCAACAACCGCGAGATAGACGACCTGATCATCCTGCGGCCCGATGGTGTGCCGACGTACAACTTCGCGGTGGTGGTCGACGACTGGGACATGGCGATCAGCCACGTCTTTCGGGGGGACGAGCACATCAACAACACGCCGTGGCAGATCAACATCTTCAACGCGCTGGGCGCGCCGCTGCCGAAGTTCGGCCACGTGCCGGTGATCCTCGGCGACGACGGCCAGAAGCTGTCGAAGCGCCGCGGTGCAGTGAGCGTGACGGCGTACGAAGAGAACGGCTATCTGCCCGAGGCCATGCTCAACTATCTGGCGCGGCTCGGCTGGAGCCACGGCGACGACGAGCTTTTCACGCGCGAGCAGATGGTGAGCTGGTTCGACGGTTCGCATCTGTCCAAAAGCCCGGCGCAGTGGGATGCCGCCAAGCTGGCATGGGTCAATGCGCAATACATCAAGGCCAAGCCGGACGATGCGCTCGCGCCGTTGGTCGCGGCACAGTTGCAAAAGCGCGGCATCACGGCCGACGAGCGCCTGCCCGCGATCTGCGCGCTGTTCAAGGATCGCTGCGACACCACGGTCGTGCTGGCCGATTGGGCTGCGGCGTTCTATGCCGATGTCACGCCCGGCGAGGCCGACCGCGCGCAGCACGTCACCGAGGCGATCCGCCCGGTCGTCCTCGCGCTGGCCGACAAGCTCTCCGATGTGATGTGGGACAAGCCATCGATCGCTGCCGCCATCAAGGAAGTGCTCGTCGCGCACGGTATCAAGATGCCGGCGCTCGCGATGCCGGTGCGTGTTTTGACGATGGGAACGGCCCAGACACCGTCGCTCGATGCGGTGCTGGCGTTGTTCGCTCGCGAAACCGTGGTTGCAAGGTTGAGAGCGGCTTGAGTTTCAAGCTATAATTCGAGGCTCGACACCCGAGGGGGTATAGCTCAGCTGGGAGAGCGCTTGCATGGCATGCAAGAGGTCATCGGTTCGATCCCGTTTACCTCCACCATCAAGGTTGTCGAGTAGAAATTGTCGAGCAGAGAGTTATCGGATTTAGTC
>JAQGMP010000188.1 GCA_028292285.1 Variovorax sp.
GACGAAGAAGTCAAACGCAACGCCGCGCAGCCATCGCCGGGGCCGGGCCGATGAGCGCCGCTTCCGCAACTGCGCCGGCCGATGGCGGCCAAGGGCGATCGCCATCAGGGAAGGGCGATGCGCAGAACGGCCATGGCGAGAAGGCCGACACCTCTGCCTGGCTCGCCGTCGCGGCCGGCACCATCGGCTCTTTCATGGCGCTGCTCGACGTGTCGATCGTCAACTCGTCGCTGCCGACCATCCAGGGCGAGATCGGCGCGACCGGCACCGAAGGCACGTGGATCTCGACCGCCTACCTGGTGGCCGAGATCGTGATGATCGCACTGGCCGGCTGGTTCACCCGGCTGCTCGGCCTGCGCCGCTTCCTGCTGATCGTGACCACGCTGTTCATCTGCTTTTCGACGGTGTGCGGCCTCTCCGAAACGCTGGGCCAGATGATCATCGGCCGCGTCGGCCAGGGCTTCACGGGTGGCGCGATGATTCCCACCGCGATGACCATCGTCAGCACACGGCTGCCGCCGCGGCAACGGCCGGTGGGCGTGGCGCTGTTCGGCATCACCGCGGTGCTCGGGCCGGTCATCGGTCCGCTGCTCGGCGGCTGGCTGACCGAGAACGTCAGCTGGCACTATGCCTTCTTCATCAACCTGCCGGTGAGCGTGCTGTTGCTGGCGCTGCTGTTCCTCGGGCTCGATGCGCAGAAGGGCCGGCCGGAACTGCTCGCGGGTGGCGATTGGCTCGGCATCGCCGGGCTCGCACTCGGGCTCGGCTGCCTCACCGTCGTGCTCGAAGAAGGCCAGCGCGAGCGCTGGTTCGAGTCGCAGATGATCGTGGCGCTGTCGATCGTCTCGGCCATCGGCTTCGTGCTGCTTTCAGCCGGCCAGCTGACCGCGAAGGAGCCGGTGATCCACCTGCGCATCCTGCGCGACCGCAGCTTCGGCATGGTGTTCGTCATCAGCCTGGTGGTCGGCGGTGCGCTCTACGGGCTGCTGTATCTGATCCCGCAGTTCCTCGCGATGGTGTCGGGCTACAACTCGTTGCAGGCCGGCTATGTGGTGCTGCTCAGCGGCATTCCGCCGCTGGCGATGATGGCGCTTTTTCCGTGGCTGGCGCGCACCGTCGACATCCGCCTGCTCATCGCGCTCGGGCTCCTGTGCTTCGGCGCGAGCTGCTTCATGAACACGACGCTCACCGCCGATTCGGTCGGCCAGGATTTCATCTGGCCGCAAATCCTGCGTGGCTTCGGCCAGTACTTCTCGATGCTGTTTTTGAACCAGGCCGCGACCAGCTCGGTCGGCCCTGAATATGCGGAAGACGCGTCGGGCCTCTTCAACGCGGCGCGCAACCTCGGCGGCTCGTTCGGGCTGGCGGTGGTCGCGACCCTGCAAGACCGCCGGGAGACCTTGCACATGGACCGGATCGGCGCGTCGATCACCGCCAACTCGATTCGTGGCCAGGACTACATCCACGGGCTGGTCACGCGGCTGGGCGACGGCGATGCCACTGCCGGGATGTCGCGGGCCATCGGCACCTTCGGCGCGGAGGTCCAGCGGCAAGCGCTGGTGATGACCTTCACCGATCTGTTCTACGTGTTCGGCATCGTGCTGCTGTGTGCCATTCCGCTGGTGCTGTTCCTGAAGCCATTGAAGCCGGATGCGCCGGCCGGTACGGGAGGCTGACGGTGGCGGCACGCATCGGCTTTTGTCGCCAGCCTTCGGGTGCACCGATCGCCGCTCTGGCCGCGGTCCTGGTCGCCGCTTTGGCTGCGGTCGCACTTACAGGCTGCACGGTCGGCCCGGACTATCGCGGGCCGCCGAATGCCGCGCCTCTGTCGTCGGCCGCCGGCGCCTTTCGTCGTGCCGACGCGACCGAGTCGGCGGCGTCGCCGCCCTCGCGCTGGTGGGACGCGCTCGGCGACCCGGCGTTGACGCACGTCATCGATCTCGCGCTCGCGCAAAGCCCGACCTTGCGCGCCGCGCAGGCCCGCATCCTCCAGGCCCGCGCCACGCTCGCGCGCCAGCGCGCCGCGTCGTATCCGTCGGTCACCGCCACCGGTGCGGCGATCGCGGCCAACCTGCCGCCGAACAGCCCGCTGGCGGCGCTCGGGGGATCGGGCAGCAACAGCGCGAGCGGCAACAGCAGCAGCCAGGCCACGACCGGCGCGGCGGCCTCGGGCACCGGCGCCTCCGGCAGCACGTCGACCGGCTCGGGTTCTGGCGCGGACACCGGGCGCCAGACCGTCGATTTCTATTCGGCGGGTTTCGACGCGCTGTGGGAGATCGATTTCTTCGGCGGCTTGCGGCGCGGCGTCGAAGGCGCGCGTGCGCGGGTCGAATCCGCCGCGGCGCGGTACGAAGACGCGCAGGTGCAACTGGCCGCCGAAGTGGGCCAGGCCTATGCGGCGCTGCGGGGTGTGCAGGCGCAGATCCGGCTGGCGCAAACCACGCTCGGCGACCAGCAGCGCCTGCTCGAACTTGCCGAGTCGCGTCGACGCCACGGCACGGCGGACGATCTCGACGTCGAGCGGGCACGCGCCCAGTTCTTGCGCGCGCGCGCCGATCTCGTGCCCCTGATGGCGCGGCGCGACGAATCGCTCGACCAGCTCGCACTGCTGTCGGGCCAGGAGCCGGGCACGCTCGACAAGGACTTGCTGGACGCCGCGCCCTTGCCCGCACTGCCGGCGACCGTGGCGGTCGGCGATCCGGCGGCCATGCTGCGCCGCCGGCCCGACGTCCGCGCCGCCGAGCGGGCATTGGCTTCGAGCAACGCGGCGATAGGCCAGGCCATTGCGCAACGCTTTCCGCGCGTGAGGCTGATCGGCGACATCGGCTTTTCGTCCGGCCAAGCCTCCGACCTTTTCAACAAGAACAACCTGATGGCGCTCGGCGGGCCGGTGCTGCAATGGAACTTCCTCAACTTCGGCAGCACGCAGGCGCAGGTGCGGCAGGCGCGCGCCGCCAACGACGAGGCCGTCGCGCAGTACGAAGGCGCGGTGCTGGCGGCATTGCAGGACGCAGAAAGCAGTCTTTCGCGCTTCGGCCATCAACGCGACAACGTCTATCAGCTGAGCGATGCGCGCGATTCGGCAGCGCGCGCGTCAGGCCTGGCGAGAAGGCGCTACGCAGGCGGCACGGCGTCGCAGATCGACGTGCTCACGGCCGACACCCAACGCATCCAGGTCGAGCAGAGCCTGGCGCAGTCGCAGGCCGAGCTGTTGCGCGACTACGTGGCGCTGCAAAAGAGCCTGGGGCTCGGCTGGACGGCGGCGCCGGACGAGGATCGCATCGCTGCGGATGGCCGATAGGCCGGGCCGGCGTGTCGACAGGCCGCCAGACCACCGCGGGCCTGTCACCCCTCAGGCAAGCCTGCCGCGCGCAGCCCCTCGACCATGTGATCGCGCCGCAGTCGGTAACGAGCATCCTTCGTCGGATTGCCCGTGACGAACCGAGTGACGGTGCTGCTGGGCATCAGCCGCAAATGCTCCCGCATGTTCCGGCGGGCGTCGGCTGGCCGATCGTGCAGCGCATCGATAGCGGCCAGCATCGCGCACGCCGGCCCGAAGGTCGGGCGCTCGACCAGCGACCGACGCGCGAACTCGTAAGCAGCATCTTCATCACCCTTGGCGAAGGCCGCTTCGGCCGAGGCGTAGAAGGCGGCGGCCATGATGCGCTGGTCCTTGTAGCCGTACCGCAGGGCGCTGTCGATGCGGCTCTGCATTTCGTCTGCGCGTCCGACCAGCATCAACGCCGTCGCATGACGGAGATAGGCATTCGCGTTCGAGGGCATTCTTTCGACGGCTCTCGCATACACCGGTTCGGCAAGCTCCGGCTGGCCGCGGAAAAGCAGCACGTTGGCCCAATTGATGAGCGACACGGAATCGTTTGGAGACAGTTCGACGGCACGCGCTGCGACCTGCTCAGACAGCGCCACGTCTCTCATTGGCGCGTTGCCGGAATTGCCGAAGCGCTCCGACATCAGCGCAGCGCCCAAGCCGTTGAGCGCGATCACCGAATCGGGGTCCGCGGCAAGCGCCTGTTCGAAGCGTTGACGGCCTCGCCGCACGTCTTCAGCCGTCTTGCGGCGGTTGATGTCCTCCCAGCCGGCCATCGTGAGGTCAGCAGGATCGAAGTGATGGCCGGGTGCACTCGTGCGCACCTTGTGCATCTCGAAAATGCGCAGCCTGAGGCTATAGATCGCGCGCAGTGCGACATCGAAATTGATTTGCGGATCGTCGGCATCCGCATAGTCGTAGTGGTCGGCCCACACCACCTCGCCGCCCGGGTTGGCCGTCATCTGAACATCCACGACAACGCCTTTGCCGCGGCGCGACATGGTGCCGCGAAGCGTGAAGGGCGGCATCGGCGTCGCCCTGGAAAAAACAGACGCCGGCGGGTACGCCGTCATATGGCCCGCCGCCAGCTGGGCTGCAAGTTCGTCGACCATGCCTTCGCGCAACCGAAGCGGCGCGGGCCTGTCGCCGAGATCCCGAAATGGCATCAGCGTGAGCGACAGGCGTCGCGAAACCTCTTCGTCGATGCGAAAGTGGGGCGCCCCGATGTGTGTGTAGAACGCGGCGCCGCCGACCGCGCCGAGCGCCAGCACGACCCCGGCCGCAGTGACGAGCAGCGCGTGCAACGGTCGACGCGCCTTCGGTTCATTCTTTGCTTCTGTCGATGCCGTTGCCTCTGGCTCTTCCAGGGGAACAGGCGCGGACACCATCGACGCGACAGACGATCGAACGACATCGGCATCGAAGAGGTAGCCGCGCCGGGGCACGGTCTTGATGAGCGCCGCGCCGTCACTGCCCAGCTTCGCGCGCAGTTCGCCGACACATTGCACGAGCGAATCGTCCGTGACGACGGTCCCGGCCCAGACGCTCTGCAGCAGCTCGTCTTTCTCGAGCACCCGCTGTGCGTGGTCGAGAAAATAGATGAGCAACGCAGTGGGTTTCGGGCGCAAGGCGATCACGACACCCGCCCGCGACAATTGCTCGCGGCGCAGGTCAAAGTCGAATGCTGCGAATCGCAGGCTGCGAACGGGCTCAGGAGCGCCATCGGCTCTGGGCGAACCGGTCCGAGGCGCCGCCTGCACCTGCGTGACGTCCAGATCACCGAGAGTCGATTGCGCGTCGTTCATCGGCCACTTTCAGCTTGCCGAGAAGCATTGGCGCCTCTGATTCCGCCTTGCAGCGCAAGCGTCCCGGCGCGCTTATTTTGTCGCGATCAGGAGAACGAAGGAAGACCTTGCGTCGGCCGGCACCGTGCTGGTTTCAGACGACTCGCGCTGTGCATTCCGGGCCGTGCACCGTCTGGCCCGCGACACCAGCCATGCATCGATGATCAGACACTCGGCCTCCTCCTCGCTCAGGGGCGGATCGTCGACATCCCATGAATGACCGGCCGAAAGCAGGCGCACCTTCAATCCACGGTGAAGCGCGTGGCGATCACCTGGCCGCCGATGTGCTGAAGCAACTTGACTTCGTCGTCTGCGTACTGATCGATGGTGAAAGAGCCTTTGTAGCTGTTCTGCGACCGGCTTAGCGTGATGGTCTGCGTCATGATCGACGGGCCGACGAAAACCGCCGGCGTGATCGCCATGTCGGGTGGCGAGTCGATGCTGCGGTAAGCGAGGGCGATGTGCTTGAGCTTGTAGCTCGATCGGCCGGTCTGTTGCCAGACTCCCATGCAGACGTCGCCGGTGCTGGGCGCGCGTCCGCCGGAGATCAGGAATTCGGTGTTGTCGGAGTGCCATTGCGAGGTGCCGAAGTCGACGATCGTGCCGGCGGGAAAGATGGGCGGGTTGACGCTGTCGTCGGCAATGAACGTCAGCCTCCACAGGCCGACGATGCCCGCGTTGGGGCCATCCTTGTCCCTGTTGCTGTCCTTGTCCCTGTTGGCCTTGTTCTTGTCGTTGAAGTCGGCGTTCGTCTGCGCGAGATCCTGCGCCTGCACCGCCGCCGCGACACCTTGCGGGCTCCAGCTTTGCGGCACCTTGTCGACGCGGCCGGGCATGCCGCAGCCGGCTATTGCTTGCCCAGTCACAGACGCAAAAGCAACACCGATCCCGAGCGCCGCCAGCGCACCCCCGGCCGATCGCAGCCAAACAGAATTACCATTCATGATCGAAAGCTCCTAGGTTGGTCGAAGCGCAACAATGTAGGCCGGCGCCAAGCCGGTGCATGCGCATCGTCGAAGCATCGGAAATCATTCGGCGATACGTCGCCGAGAGCAAACCAACCGGGCGAAACGCACGCAGTCACAGGCGCAGAAGCAGCCATACGAGCGCGACGACACTCGCCAGGCAACTGACATAGGTCACTGCGAGGCTGGGTTCGACATCGTTGGGTGGACGGCTTGACGATGTTGTTTCCACGACGGCTGCAGACGGCGGTTCCGGCTTGGCGACGGTCGAAAAGGGGCTGTAGAGCGCAGAGCCCAGTTCTTCTTTCCGGATGCAGGCGCTGGTGACTTCGCTTCGCACGATCGGTGCCGTCGTGGCGAGGGTCGATGCGACGCATGCCGCCAGCGCGAGCTGCTTCCAGCTTCCTGCGCGGCGGCGCTCCGCCGAGGCGTCCGACGCAACCGACGCGCGAATCCGCAACGTGATCGACATGTCAGGGCAGGGGCGATTTGTTCACTCCGGCATTTTTCAGACAGTTCAGAAAATGCATACCGATGAAACGCCCAACGATCGCCGATGGTTCGCCGATGTGCGTTCGCGCACTGTGCGAAAGCGACGCCAGGCCAGGCCAGGCCAGGTCGTGTCAGTCGGACTGCGCGATGGCGCGCGCAAATTGCGCCGGGTGCGCTCCCGACAGCAGTGCGAAGGCGTCGCGATCACCGGCGGTCGGAAAAACGCCGACCAGGCACGGCCCCACTTCGACCGGGTCGCCGGCTGCCGGCCGATACACGTCGCCGCTGTACCGTGCATACCGGCCCTCGGCCAGCTCGCAGCGCGAGGCCCGAAGCATCGCGGCATGCGCCCGGTCGAGATGGTGGCCCACGAAGATCGCCACGTGATCGTAGGCATCGGTCTTCAACGCGCCGGAGCGGCAATCGGCCTGGATCTTGTCGTCTACCGAGAGGAATTGAAGGGTCAGCGCCATTGCGCAATGATGCTTTCTGCTTAACTTTTGTGGCGCCCGTTCGTCGGCTGGTGAGACCCTTCGACTTACCAATCGCTGCTGGAATCTCCACCACCGCCGCCGCTGCTGTCCCACGAACCGGCATCGGAGACGCCGAAATCGGAGCCGCCCATGTCGGCGTTGGTGTCCGGTCCCAGATTGTTGTCGAAAGCCGGCTGATCGCGGCGTCGTTCGACTATGTCGTCCGGCCTATCGCGTTGGCTGAAGTGCCGAACGGCCTGTTCGACCGCGACCGCACCCAATCCCATGGCGGCGCCCGTCATCAACGCGCCGCCGATCCCGGAAGTCGCGGAGGGCGCCGGGGCGGCAGGAGGATAGTTGGGAGGGTAGCTGGCCGGTGCCATCGAGCCCGGTGCGTAGCCCGTTGCGCCGCCCGCATACGAAGGGTTCGCGTAGCCCGCCTGCGGATTGACCGGAGTGCCGTTCGAGCCAGGTCGCGCGCCCGACACCCGCTTGAACATGAAGAACCCCGCGGCCAGCAGCAAGACCACGATGCCCGCCTTCGCCGGCGTGCCCAGACCGGACGGTTCGGCCGCCGGCGGGGTTGCCGAAGCGTACGAAGATTCGACCGCAGATCGCGATGCGGGTTCAGCGGTGGATCCGGACGATGAGCCGCCCCCGTCGATCCGCTTGAGCAGGCCCGCGACCGCTTCGGGCTTGGCGAAAGGCAGGCCGGGGGCCAGTTCCTCCGCCTTGGTGTACGCCGTCTTCGCAGCGCCCAGCTTGCCTTCTTTGGCGAGCAACTCGGCGTGCACGAAGTGGGCCTTGGCGCTGCCCGGATGCGCCGCGAGAACCTTCGCGATCATGCTGTCCGCCTCGGAGAGTTTCCCGCTCTCCGCCGCCTTGTAGATGTCGTCGATCGAGGGCTCGCGGGCACGGCTCGCGGCAGCATCCGACTGCGTTTGAGTTTGTACCTGCGCCTGCGGCTGGGCGAGCGCCAGGACCGGGACGGTCAACGCGAGCGCGAGACTGAATTGAATGGCCAGACGTTTGAACATGGTGTCCTTTCTTTTTCGAGTCAGGCGACTAAATCATGAGTGACTTAGCCGAGACTTAAACGGGCGATCGACCGCCGCGCCCGCGCGAACAGTCCGGCGGTCAGTGCGCCCGGCCGACGAGCGAGCGCAGCCAGTCGTCGTGGTCCGTCGACAAGAAGATGCCGACCGCGGCGATCGCTGCAATGACGATTGCCGATATGGCGACGTCCCAACGGCCACCCCTGATCTTGCGGGCGTCGATCACGCGGCTGGTCAGCAGCAACACGACTGCGCCGGTGCCAAGCAGCAGCATCAGGAGCAGGGCGGTTTTCATGGTCGGGAAATCATGGTCGGGAAATATAACCGGGCATAACTTGGCCTGTCCGGGAGAGCCTGCGATCACCGGCCGAGGCCTGCGCGATCGGCGGCGCGGCGGCAGGCAAAAGAAGGCCCGCACGAGGCGGGCCTTTGAAAATGTGGCCCTTGAAACCACCCTTGGAGAACCAAGCCTCGAGCCTAGTCCCACGGCTGTCCCCGGCCAAGTCGGCCAAAGGTATACCTTGCGGGATTTTTGCGGAACTAGTTGGCAGATGCGTCCGGACTTTCGCGTCCTCCGCGCTGGCCGGCCATGGAATTGCCCGCGGCGGCATGAGTGCTTCGGCCGCTGCCATAGAGTGGCGGAACACGGGGGTTTTCATGAATCGTTTATTGCTGGTGTTGGCTCTGTGCGCGTCCTGCCTGGGCATCGCGTCGGAAGCTTCTGCGCAAGCCACGCGGGGCGCCCCTGCCGGCTCGACCGCGCAATGCGCCGACGGCAGCTTCAGCACCGATGCGCGGCAGCCCTGCGTGGGCCGCAAGGGCGTGCAGGCGCAAGGCGGTGCTGGTTCGACGCCGGTGCAGCCTCAGGTGGCGCCGGCGTGGCCGGCCAGTACACCGCCGGCATCCAATTCGCGCGCACAAGGTTCATCGATTCGTGGCTTGCCCGCGGGCACCAGCCAGCTGAATTCACCGGCACGCCGCTGAGCGGCCCTGAGTGGTATGGGACGGCATCGAGCGGCATCGAGCCGCGCCGGTCAGCGCCGATCAGCGTGAAGGCGCCGACACGCGCACCAGCGTCGCGGCCGTGGCGCCGGTCATGCGGCAGAACTCGTCGCGCTCCATGTCCGACGGAAAGCAATAGACGGTGCAGCGGCCGGCGACCGTGGACGTCGCGGATGCATCGGGCGCTGCCCGGCTGAGCTCGCCTTCCCAGCGCTGCCAGCCATCGGACGCCTGTTGCGCGAACGCCAGAGCCGAATCGCCGGCGAGCTGCGTCAGGGCGGCATAGGGGTGGCACACTGTGTCGAGCATGTCCGTGTTGCCGAGTCCGGGCATGGCGCAGACCGCCGTGAGCCGCTTGTCGGGTGTCTGGAAGTGAAGGTTGCCGCGGCTTGAAGACATGGCTCAGCTTAACGTCGGCGCGTTTGCCACCCGCAGGCCGGGCGCCGCGCCGTGGCGTCAGCGCAAACCTGCATCAGTGCCGACCTACGAGTGCCCGCAAAGCGTCGTCGCGAACATCGAGCACTTCGAACAGCCCCAGCGCGCGAAGCGACGGCACAGCCTCCACGATGTCCCGCTCCGCGTCGGCCCGCTCTGGCGCGCCCGCGGCCGGGTTGCTCCACACTTTCGCATTCGCGAGGAACGCGGCGACCGTCCCCTTGCGGACGGTCACGCCGTTGAAGTCGCCGAAGTTCCTGTCGTCGGCCAGTATGTCGTTCGCACGCATGATGATGATTTCCGGTTGAAGGTGAAGCTTTTGAATCTACGGACTTCCCTGCGTCGCGTCCGCTGCTCCGGCGCCATTCGATACGCGGTTTGAGCCATGTCCCGGCACCTCATCGATCCCGAACGGGCCAGCGCAGACGAGGGACCGTTTCTCGTTGCCGCGTCGCTGTCCGAAAGCGCTGAACGCGTGACCGCCGCGCATCGGCACAAGCGCGGGCAATTGTTCGGTGCGCTGCGTGGGTTGCTGTCGGTCGATACTGAAGAAGGGCAGTGGGTGGTGCCCGCGATCCATGCGGTCTGGATCCCGCCGAATCATTTGCACGGCCTTCGCTCGCACGGCGCGTTTTCAGGGTGGAGCGTCTATGTCGCCGAGAGCGAATGCGCTGATCTGCCGGCGGCGCCGCGCGCCATCCGGACGTCGCGGCTGTTGCAGGAGGCTGTGGCCCGCGCGTGTACGTGGAGCGCGACCTCGGCCGATGGTCCGCTCGATGCAGCTCAGGAGCATATCGCGCGGGTCGTCCTCGACGAGGTCCGCTCGCTGCCGGAAGAATCCCTTGGCTTGCCGATGCCGCGCGATCCGCGCGCGCTGCGCATCGCGCGTGCGTTGGCGGCCGAGCCGGCGGACCGGCGACGCCTGGACGAGTGGGCCGCATCGGCCGGGTTGGCGACCAGAACCTTGTCGCGCCACTTCATTGCCGAGACGGGATTCGCCTTTGCCGAATGGCGCGACCGCGCGAGGACGCTCAGGGCGCTGGAGATGCTGGCTGCCGGCGAGAGTGTGAAGGCCGTAGCCCTCGAAGTGGGCTACGAGACGGCCAGTGCTTTTATCGCCATGTTCAAGCGCACTTACGGCTCGACGCCGACGGTCTTTCTGGATTCACAACGCGGCAGTGCGTAGTCCCGTTTGTCGCTGTCATTCGAGCGCGTCACTGCAGAGGCGAGCCGCAAACTTGTGCAGTTGTTCGCCCGAAGGAGAAGCTGTAGATCATCGACCCGGCAGGTACGGCGCCGGGTTGGTCGCAATGCCGTCCTTGCGAACCTCGAAATGCAGTTTGACGCGGTCGGTACCGGTGCTGCCCATGTCGCCGATCTTCTGGCCTTGCTTGACCTGCTCGTCTTCGCGCACCAGCGCGCGATCCAGGTGCGCATAGGCCGTGATCAGCTTGGCGTTGTGCTTGATGATGATCATCGTTCCGTACGACCGCAGGGAATTGCTGACGAGCATGACGCGCCCGGCGGCTGCGGCGACCACGGGATCGCCCACGCTGCCACCGATATCGATGCCCTTGTTGCGGACGCCGTCGTAGCCTGAGATCGTGTTGCCTGCTGCGGGTCGAACGAAGCTGCTGTTGCCGGTGGCGGGTGCCTGGTCGGACGGCGCTGGAGCCGCCGGCGCCCGTCGAGGCGCACTCTGTTTGCTCGCGGCGCTCCTGGAGCTTGCCGGCTGATCTTTCGCGCAACCCACCAGCACGACCGCACTCACTGCTGCGACAACCAGAACGAAGACTGCGCGTACCGAAATGTTTCGCACCATATGGCTTGGATTCCCCTGACGTTTTTGCAAACGAGCATGCTACAGGGCGCTCACCACCGAACCGAAGAGACCCGAGAATCCCCGCATGCCCCACGCCGTCTCCCGCCTGCGCGCCGCGCGATTGGCCCGCAGCGCCAAACCCTTTCTCGCACGCGGCGGTTTCAAGCGCGAGCGATGCGCGGGTTGCCGACTGGTCTCCAGCCATTGCCTGTGCGCGTTGCGCCCGTCGATCGCCACGCGCGCCGGGGTGTGTTTGCTGATGGCCGACATCGAGCCGCTCAAGCCGAGCAACACCGGTTGGTTGATCGCCGATGTCGTCGCCGATACCTTTGCCTTCGGTTGGGCGCGCACAGAAACCGATCCCGCGCTGCTGGCCTTGCTGAACGACCCGCAGTGGCAGCCGCATGTCGTGTTCCCGGGCCAGTACGCGGCGCCGGAGCGGGTGGTGCACACCGTTCAATCGTCCGACCCGCACGGTCGTGAAACCGAAGCCGAAACCGAGACCGAAACCCAAACCGCCAAACGCCCGCTGTTCATCCTGCTCGACGGCACCTGGTCGGAGGCCCGCAAGATGTTCGGCAGAAGCCCTTACCTCGATTCGTTTCCGGTGCTGAGCCTGGAGCCGGACCATGCACCGCAATACAAGCTGCGCCGCTCCGGCCGCGACGACCACTTCTGCACCAGTGAAGTGGCGGCCTTGTGCATGAACCTGGCGGGCGAACACATCGCCGGGCAAACGCTCGAAGCCTATCTGGCGGTCTTCACCCACCACTATCTGCAGGCGAAAAACCAGTTGCCTGTTGCATGGGAGGGCGCAGAGCATCGCCGATTGCGCGAGGCGTGTTATTCAACCGCGGGTTGAAGCTGCTTGCCTCCCATGCGGGCTAGTCAGCAGCTTCTCACTCGTCGAAACTCAGCCGGATCGCGCCACCAATCTGCACGCCGTGCAGCGCGAAAAACCACTGGGAAATATCGATGCGCACTCTTTTCAATCTGCTTCTCGCGTCGGCGGTATCGCTCGTCGCGCCGTTGACGTCGTCTGCCCAGACCTTCGACTTCCCGGCGAAGTTCGCGGTGCGCGACATCACCACGAACGGCGCGACCATTCATGTTCGCGTGGGCGGCGCAGGCCCGGCGGTCGTGCTGCTGCACGGCTACGGAGAAACCGGCGACATGTGGATTCCGCTGGCCAACGATCTGGTGCGCGACCACACGGTGATCGTCCCCGATCTGCGCGGGTTGGGCCTGTCATCCAAGCCGGCCGGCGGCTTCGACAAGAAGACGCAGGCGGGCGATGTCAGCGGCGTCATGGACGCGCTGAAAGTCCAGCAGGCCGACGTCGTCGCGCACGACATCGGCAACATGGTCGCATTCCAGTTCGCGGCGCAGTACCCGCAACGCGTGCGCCGGCTGACGCTGATCGATGCACCGGTGCCGGGCGTCGGTCCCTGGGAAGAGATCCTGAAAAATCCGTTGCTGTGGCACTTTCGCTTCGGCGGGCCGGACATGGAGCGCCTAGTCGCTGGCCGTGAGCGCATCTACCTCGACCGCTTCTGGAACGAGTTTTCAGCGTCGCCCGATCACTTCAGCGAAGCGGCGCGTGTGCATTACGCGCAGCTCTATGCAATGCCCGGCGCAATGCACTCCGGCTTCTCGCAGTTCGCGGCGTTCGATCAGGACGCGATCGACAACCGCGCCTTCCTTGCGGGCGGCGGCCGTTTGAAGATGCCCGTCCTCGCAGTCGGCGGCCAGAAGTCGTTCGGCTCGACGATGGCGGTCGTCATGCGCGCGGCGGGCGACGACGTGACCGAAGGCATCATCCCCGACTCGGGTCACTGGATTATGGAAGAGAACCCGGTCGCAACGACCAAGCTGGTCCGGGACTTCATCGCGCACTAAGCCGGCATCCCGCGTGCCCGGCCGTGCGCCAGCCGGTAGAGCAGCGGCAGCACCAGCAGCGTCAACGCGGTCGACGACAGGATGCCGCCGATGACGACGGTCGCAAGCGGCCGCTGTACTTCGGCACCGGTGCCGACCGCGATCGCCATCGGCACGAAGCCGAGCGACGCGACCAGCGCGGTCATCAGCACCGGCCGCAACCGTGTCAACGCGCCTTCGCGGATCGCAGCGTCCAGCGGCATGCCGTCCTCGCGCAGGCTGCGGATGG
>JAQGMP010000220.1 GCA_028292285.1 Variovorax sp.
CGCGCTGGCTTTCATCGACGGCACGACGAATGAGTTCGACTGCGCGAGGCAGGTCGAAAGGCTTGGGCAGGTACTCGAAAGCGCCGCCCTGGAACGCCGAGACGGCGCTGTCCAGGTCGGAGAACGCGGTCATGATGATGACCGGCAGGCCGGGGTGCCTGGCCTTGATCTTGTCGAGCAGGTCGAGGCCCGAACCGCCGGGCATGCGGATGTCGCTCACCAGGACTTGCGGCCCTTGCGTATCGTCGTCGGCAGCGATTTCGAGGGCAGCGAGCACCTCGCGTGTGTTCGTGAAACTACGGGTCGGCAGGTCTTCGCGCAATAGCGCTTTTTCCAGCACGAAGCGGATCGACTGGTCGTCGTCCACTATCCAAATCGGCTTCATGCAGCTCCTTGTTGCCATCGCTGCTATGGCAGCGGTATCAATATCTTGAAATCGGTCCGGCCGGGCACGCTGTCGCACTCGATCAGGCCATGGTGCTGCTGCACAAACGTCTGCGCAAGCGTCAGCCCCAGCCCGGTTCCACCTTCCCTTCCGGAGACGAGCGGGTAAAAGATGCGGTCCTTGATCGCGTCCGGCACACCCGGTCCGTTGTCGATGACATGCAATTCCAGTGCCAATCGATACCACTGCTTGTTGAAGATCACTTGCCGGGCGACGCGCGTCTTGAGCGTGATGCGCGCATCGCCTGCCGCGCGCCGCTCGGCCAGCGCCTGCGCCGCGTTGTGGACGATGTTGAGCGTGGCCTGGATCAACTGCTCCCGGTCGCCGCGGAATTCGGGCAGCGACGGGTCGAAATCGCGCTCGATGTCGAGGTCGCGCGGAAACTCCGCCAGGATCACCGAACGCACCCGCTCGCACACCTCGTGGATGTTGACGTCGCCCACCACGTGCGGACGCCGATGCGGCGCCAGCAGCCGGTCGACCAGCGTCTGCAGCCGGTCGGCCTCGTGGATGATGACCTGCGTGTACTCGACGAGATCGCGCGACTCCACTTCCATCTGAAGCAGCTGCGCCGCGCCGCGAATACCGCCGAGCGGGTTCTTGATTTCGTGCGCCAGATTGCGGATGAGCTCCTTGTTGGCCTGCGCCTGATCGAGCAGGCGCTCTTCGCGGTCTTGCCGCACCTGCTGCTCGATCGGGATCAGTTCGATGATGAGTTCGCCCGGCTTGTCGCCCTGCGCCAGCGTCACCTGCACCGGCATCATTTCATGGCTGACGCGACGCAGCAGCGCCTCGTAGCGCAGCGTCGCAAAGTCGTTGCTGCGGGCGCCGTCGATGGCGGTGCGCAGCACGTTGGGCTCCTGAAAGCAGGTACCGAACTGCGAACCTTCGAGCGTTCGACGCGATGTCCCCAACGCGTCTTCCAGCGCGGCGTTGGCGAACAGCACCGCGCCGTCCATGCGGATGACCGCGATCAGCGTGGAAAGAAGGTCGAAGGTCTGAAAACGCTTGCCGGCGGCGGCGGGCTTGCCGAAAGCCATGCCTAGTTCTTTGCCGGCAAGCGGCCAATTTCGCGCCGTATGCCAGCGATGTCACTTTCGTTGCGCGCGATCTCGGCCTTCATCTCGGCGACCCGGTCGAGGTACTTCTGGTAATTGCGGCTCTCGGCGCCCTGCTTCTCGGGCTCACCGTTGTTGTAGTCCTTCAGCAACTCGGCTTGCCGCGCCTCGGCCTTCTTGAGTTCGGCTTCCAGCACCGAGCGCGCCTCGCCATCGCGTGCGCGCTGATCGGCGCCTTCGACGCGCGGACTGCCGGCCGGCGCCCTGGCGGCCGAACCGCCGGCGCTGCTGCCGACCGAGGCGCCGCGCGCTGTCGTGCCTTGCACGACGGTGACGTTGCCGCCTTCCATCACCTTGCAGCCGCGCTTTGCCGCGTCGGCTGCGTTGTTGGTGTATTCGTTGCCGCAGCGAAAGACTTTCTCTTGCGCATGGGCCGACACGCCGGCCAGCGAAGCGAAGAGCGAGCCGGCCAGCAAGAGAAAAGAAGCAGTCTTCATGGGGGTGGAGGTAGTGCGCATCAAGGTGACATTTTCGTGCAGTTCGACCATACGACCTTCGGCTTGTTCCCCGCCAAAAGAAAAGGACGGCCGAAGCCGTCCTTTTTAACGCCAACCGGGGAAGCCGGTTTACAGCGAGTAGTACATGTCGAATTCGACCGGGTGCGTCGCCATGCGGAAGCGGGTGACTTCCGTCATCTTCAGGTCGATGTACGCATCGATGTACGAGTCGGTGAAGACACCGCCCTTGGTCAGGAAGGCGCGGTCCTTGTCCAGGTGCTCCAGCGCCTGGTCGAGGCTGTGGCACACGGTCGGGATCAGCGCGTCTTCTTCGGGCGGCAGATGGTACAGATCCTTGGTGGCGGCTTCGCCCGGATGGATCTTGTTTTCGACGCCGTCGAGGCCGGCCATCAGCAGCGCAGCGAAGCCGAGGTACGGGTTCATCAGCGGATCGGGGAAGCGCGCTTCGACGCGGCGGCCCTTGGGGTTGGCCACGAACGGAATGCGGATCGAGGCCGAGCGGTTCTTGGCCGAGTAAGCCAGCTTCACCGGTGCTTCGTAGCCAGGAACCAGGCGCTTGTAGCTGTTGGTGCCCGGGTTGGTGATGGCGTTCAAGGCACGGGCGTGCTTGATGATGCCGCCGATGTAGAACAGCGCGAATTCCGACAGGCCTGCATAACCGTCGCCGGCGAACAGGTTCTTGCCGTCTTTCCAGACCGACTGGTGCACGTGCATGCCGTAGCCGTTGTCGCCGACGATGGGCTTGGGCATGAAGGTCGCCGTCTTGCCATAGGCATGGGCCACGTTCTGGATCACGTACTTTTGCAGCTGGACCCAGTCGGCGCGCTGAATCAGCGTGCTGAACTTGGTGCCGAGTTCCATCTGGCCGGCGTTGGCCACTTCATGGTGATGCACTTCGACCGGGATGCCGAGGGCTTCGAGCACGAGGCACATTTCCGAGCGCATGTCCTGGAA
>JAQGMP010000683.1 GCA_028292285.1 Variovorax sp.
TTCGAAGTCACGACGCTGCGGCAGGACGTCGAAACCGATGGCCGCCACGCCAAGGTCGCGTTCGGCCGCGACTGGAAGGCCGACGCCGAGCGGCGCGACTTCACCATCAACGCACTGTCAGTAACGCGCGATGGCACGGTCTACGATTATGCCGGTGGCCTTGCCGACCTCGAAACGCGCAGCGTGCGCTTTATCGGCGATCCGAAGCAGCGCATCGAGGAAGACTACCTGCGCATTTTGCGCTTCTTCCGCTTTCACGCCGCCTACAGCAATGGTGGGCATCCCTACGTCGAAGGCGTTGCCGCCTGCATCGCCGGGCGCGAGGGCCTCGATCAGCTGTCGCGCGAGCGCGTGCGCAGCGAAATCATGAAGCTGATGGTCGCGCCGCACGCCGTGCCGACGCTCATTGCCATGGCGGATTGCGGCTTGCTGCTGCGCGTGCTCGGTGGTGTCAGCTATCTGGCGAGCTTCGAGAACATGGCCAAGGTCGAAGCGGCGATCGGTATCGCGCCCGATGCCGTGCAACGTCTGGGTGCGCTCGGCGTGTGGGTCGCGGAAGATGCGCAACGGCTGGCGCAGCGACTGCGGCTGCACAATGTCGAGCAGGAACGGCTGGTCGCGATGGCGGAAGGCTGGCGGCGGATTTCGCCAGAGCGGGGCGAGGCCGCCGCGCGCACGCTGATCTACCGGCTGGGACCGCAGGCTTTCACCGATCACGCGCTGCTCGGCTGGGCGCGCTCGGCGGCATCCGCCAGCGATGTGAACTGGCGCGCGATGACGACGACGCCGCAGCGCTGGACCGCGCCGGTGTTTCCGTTGAAAGCGGCCGACTTCATCAAACGCGGCATCGACAAAGGCCCAGCGCTCGGCGTGGCGTTGCGTGCGGCCGAAGCGGCCTGGATCGCGGCGGGGTTTCCGGACGATCAAGGCGCGTTGGAAAAAATCGCCAATCGTGTCATTTCGTAATTGATCCGGCAGCTTGCGATCAGCCCGCAGCGCTCACACGGACAAACGCCCCGGGCGCTTGGCCCAGGGCGTTGAATTTTTCCAGTGAGTCGCGCGGCCGCTCAGAACTTGTAGGCGAGACCAACCAGTCCGGTGTGCGTTTTCACTTTTACGTCCGCGGTGAACTGATCGACGGTGCCGGCGAAGTAAGTATTGGTCATGGTTCCATAGTCGGCGTAGCGATACTCAGCACGCGCGAGCCAAGTGCCCCAAACAAATCCTTCAACGCCGCCGCCCAAAGTCCAACCGGTGCGGGTCTGCGTGTTCGTTTGGTTGCGCACGGCGACGCACCAGCCGCCAGGAGCGCAGGTGGCATTGGCATCCAGGCTTAACCACGACACGCCGCCTGTGGCGTAAAGCAATACGCTAGGCGTCACGAGATAGCCTAAACGGGCGCGCAGCGATCCATCCCACTTGGCTTTTGTACTGACCGAGTCGGTCGCAGGAGCGAGAAAGCCAATGGTCGGACCTTCGGCGCCGGGCAATCCCGCGGTCGTCGTGCTGTTGCTGGCCCACGCGAAATCGGCTTCCACGCCCGTGACCCAAGTCGGCGCGAACTGCCAATTGTAGCCGCCGTAAATGCCGCCGCGGAACGAGGTGTTGCTTGCAGAACGCGACCGCGTCCCCGGGTCAGGTCCTGTGGCACCGACGCCCAGGCCGAATGGAGCCGCGACCGCAGTCGTATCCCAATCGCGGTTCGCTGAACGGAACCCCGCCGACAAACCGAGGTAAAAACCGGTCCAAGGGTACGCGACGACCGGAGCCAAGGCCGGCGCCTTGACCGGCATATCGGCGGCGGTCGCAGTTTGCGCGAAGCCGAGGCTAAGGACCCCGGCGAGCATTCCCATTACAAAACGCATGGTGCCCTCCACGATGTACAACCTAGAGCAATCGTACCCGGTGGGCGCCGCCACACAAGGAATAAGGGTTCTTTTCAACTAAAGACTCATAGGTTGCGAATTGATATTCGGCGCACCGTGGCTTTTGTACAACAGTGCGGATCTGTAAATAAAAGGACGTAACCGCCGAGAAATGCGGCCTTTTCTCGTCCATCAGGGGCTGGAGAGGGTGTGTTGGGCTTGAGTTCCGGCTATGGGTCCATTGCTGCTCGCAAGGAGGCCCGTCACGTGTTTTCCGCTTTTGCCGACATCTCGATCTGGCAACTCTTGCTGGTCGCAGCCGTCGCCTTGTTTGCTTCGATCGTCGGCGGCGTGTCGGGCTACGGCACCGGCGCGCTGATGCCGCTGGTGCTGGTGCCTATGGTCGGCCCGGCGCCGATCGTGCCGATTATCGCCATCTCGGCGATGTTCTCGAATTCGAGCCGCGTGGCGGCGTTCCTGAAATACGTCTCGTGGCGGCGCGTCGTCATCGTGCTGATTGCGGCGGTGCCAACCTGCGTGCTCGGCGCCTGGGGCTATACCAGACTCAGCAGCAGCGGCGCCGCGCTGGTGATCGGCGGCATGCTGATCCTCAGCGTGCCGCTGCGGCGGCTCTTGAAGCATCACGAGGTGCAGTTCGGCGATGTTGGCCTTGCGGTCGGAGCGGTGGGTTATGGCGTCTTTGTCGGCGGCACCGCGGGCTCCGGCGTGATCCTGCTGTCGCTGTTGATGGCGTCGGGACTCGAAGGCGCCGCAGTGATCGCCACCGATGCGGCCATCTCGATCATCATCGGTATCGTCAAGATATCGGTGTTCGGCATGGCCGGTGCGTTGACGCCGCAGGTCATCGCCTTCGCGCTGCTGATCGGCTTCGTCGTGCTGCCGGGCGCATTTCTAGCGCGCGCCTTTGTCGAGCGCATGCCGGTGCATGTGCACACCGCAATCCTGGACGCCGTGGTGCTTTTTGGCGGGGCCGTGCTGATCTACAACGGGTTTAAATAATTAGGGCCACTTTACCACGGGCGGCATCGACGACAGGATCGATTCCACGTTGCCGCCGGTGCGCAGCCCGAAAATCGTGCCGCGATCGTAGAGCAGGTTGAATTCGACGTAGCGACCGCGGCGCACGAGTTGCTCATCGCGGTCGGCCTCGGTCCAGGGCGTGGTGAAATTCCTGGTCACCAATTCCGGATAGATTTTGCGGAACGCGCGGCCGACGTCCTGCGTGAAGGCGAAGGTCGCGTCCCAGTCGCTCTCGAGATAGTCGTAGAAAATGCCGCCGATACCGCGCGGCTCGTTGCGGTGCTTAAGGTGGAAGTAGTCGTCGCACCACTTATTGAATTTGTCGTAGGGCGCGATCGCCGGATGTGCGTCGCAGGCCGATCGCATCGC
>JAQGMP010000299.1 GCA_028292285.1 Variovorax sp.
TGCCGTTGCCCGAACTGCTGGTGCGCTGGAAGCCCGACGTCCGCGTCGAAGAAACGAGCCTGTTGCTGCAGGCGGCCGACGCCGAACTGGCGGGCGGCCCCGACGCCGAAGGCCGCTGGCGCGTTCGCGTAGCCGATGCGGTCGGCGGCCTCGCGCTGCTCGCGGCGTCGCCACTGGTTCAATCGGTCGCGCCGCTGGAAGGCACGAATCCGCCATGAAGAAAGCGCTGCGCCTGCTCGCTGCGTTCGTCCTCGTCATCGGTACTTTGCTGATGGCGGTCGGCGCGCAGGCGGCGCAGCGCGCACTGCTGGTCGGCGTGTCGGAGCTGGTCTATCAACCGCAGTCGCTGTGGCTGCAGGCGCCGCGCAACGACGTGCTGCTGATGCGCCAGGCGCTGCAGCGGCAAGGCTTCGCAGGGCCGGACATCACGGTGCTGGCCGACGGCGTGCCCGGCGCCACGCTGCCCGAAGCGCAGAACATTCAGGACGCATTGGGGCGGCTGCTCGCGCAATCGAAAAGCGGTGACTTCGTGCTGCTCTATTTCTCCGGCCATGGCACGCGGCTGCGCGACGCGACCAAGCGCTACCAGGAGCCCGATGGCCTCGCGGAAAACTTCCTGGCGCGCGATGCACGCGGCGTGATCGGCACCGACGCCACCTTGCCGGGCGGCGTGCGCGATGTAGATTTCGACGCGTGGATCGGTGCCTTCCTCGCGCGCAACGTGTTCGTCTGGGCGGTGTACGACACCTGCTCCGCGGCGTCGATGACCCGCGGGCTCCGCACCGCTGCCGCGCCCGCACAACCCGAAGACGACGAGGTGCGATTTCGGGGTGTGCGTGTGGATCAGCTGGTGCGGCCGGAAGCAGTCGGCAATGCGTCCACTTCAACCGCTACGCCTGAACTGTCGACCGCGCCACGCGCCCGCTACGTCGCCTTCTTCGCATCCGAAAGCCACCAGGTGACGCCCGAACTGCGCCTGCCGCGCAAGGACCGCGCGGCGCGCCCGCAGGGCTTGCTGACGTGGGCGGTCAGCGAGGCATTGCAACGCAAGCCTGCGACCTGGCGCGATCTGTTCAACGGCGTGCTCGCCCTCTACCCGCCGGTGATCGACGAGCTCGAAGCGCGCTTTCCGGACCGGGATCTACCGTCGCCGGTGGCCGAGGGCAACCTCGACGTGCCGCTCTTCACCAACAACCTGGCGCCGCTCTCGACACGCCCCGTGTGGCGCGCACAACGCGCGGGCGCCACCCTGACGCTCGACGTCGGGCAGCTCGACGGCCTGGAGCCGCAGCAAGAAGCGCGCTTGCTCGCGACACAGGCCGATGGCACGGTGCGCAGTGCCTCGGTGCGCATCGCGCAGGTCGAACTGAACAGCGCCCGCGTCGAAGTGCCCGCTGCGCTGGCCGGTGCCACCACCGCCGTGCAATGGAGCCTGACGCCGACGGCTGAACCGGCGACGGTCGCACTGCGCGTGGCGAGCGATCGCGCACTGCCCGACGGCATGACGCTGACGTACCCCAGCGCGATCCGCCGCGTGACATTGGCCGGTGCCGGTGCCGATCCCGAGGCCGATGTGCGCTGGACCGACATGGGTGCCGCCGGCCAGCGCATCGAGGTGCTGTCGCCCGAACTGGCGGCGATGTTCGGCAGCGATGGCAGGAGCGTCGCCATCACCGTCGCCGATACGGCCGCGCTGCGCAAACGCCTCCAATCACTGGCGCAAGTCAAGTGGCTGCTGCGGCTGCAGACGCTGGCGCAAGCGGGCCAGATCGACGGCTTCGAAGCCGCGCTCGAAGTGTGGGATGGCACGCGGCTGGTGCGCACCGGCAACGTCTCTGCCGGCGAGCACATCGCGCCCGCCGCCGGCAACGAACGCATCGCGCTGAGGCTGCGCAATGCAAGCGGGCATTCGCTCGACCTGATGGTGCTCGGCATCGATGCGCAAGGTGCCTTCGTCCCCGTATTTCCGCTCGAAGGCGGCGAGTCGAACCGCTTCGAACGCGGCACGCGCGAGCAGCCTTCGGCCAAGCGCTTCATGCTGCCGTGGACCGGCGCCAGTCGACCCGGCCGGCTGCTCGTGGTGGCGAGCCCCGCGGCGCCGCAGAGTGCGCCTCGCCTCTTCGGCATCGGCGCCGCCGATCCGACCGGCGAGGTCCGCGTGCGCGGCGTGTTCGTCGCCGACAAGCCGCGCCCCGTGTTCGCTGCCCTGGCGCGCTGGGACTGATCTGTTCATCGACTTGCTTGCCTACCGACTCACCCAATTGCCTCTATACCGGAGAACGCCATGTCACTGAACGCAGATGGAAGAATCGACACCGACGAAGCCTTGCGCTTGCTCGACCTCTCGTTGCAGTCGGAGGGCGCGAACGACATCGCCCTGTCGATCGACAACAACCGCACGCCGGTCGAAGGCGAATCGATGCGCACGTACAGCGATGGCAAGCATCGCATCAGCTTGCTGGGCTACGACGTGCATGCGGGCCTGCGCATGGCGCCGGGGGTGACCACCGCATCGCTGGTGCTGTCGCATCTGTACGTGGTGCGACGCACCGACGCGGCGACCGCGCCCATCGCCAGCCTGCTGCGCAGCCCGACCGCCAATCTCAAGCTCACGCTGTCGATCTATCGCGCGGGCGGAGACAACATCCAGGACACGGAGCCGATGGTCGAGTTCACCTTCGAGGGCGCGCGCGTGTCGGAAATCGCCCTGCTCACCGGCGGTGCGGTGCGCGCACCCAGCGAGATCATCCGCTTCGGCTATCGCGTCATGAAGATCCAGTCCGCACCGCAACTCGCCAGCGGCATTCGCGGCGCGGTGAGCACCTGCGAACTCACGATGTCGTCGTAAGCGAGCAAGCGAGCAAGTAACCAAGCAAGCGAAGGAGTTGCCATGTCTGCTGCAGAACTGTTGAAGGCTTCCGATCCGGCGGGTGCGCTCAAGACGCTCAGCGACGAGGTGCGCGCCAAGCCCGGCGACAGCAAGCACCGGGTCTTTCTGGCGCAGTTGCTGTGCGTGCTCGGGCAATGGGAGCGCGCGTTGAACCAGCTGTCGGTCGCGGCCGAACTCGACGCACTGGCGGTGCCGATGAAGCAGGTCTACGGCGAAGCCAT
>JAQGMP010000338.1 GCA_028292285.1 Variovorax sp.
TCGTGGCGTTGCTCGCGCTCATCCTGCTGGCTGCATTCGGGCTGGCGCGGCTCGGTTTCTTCAAGGGGGATTTATTCGTCTCCGGCGCGGTCATCGGCTGCGGCGTGATGATGGCGCTCTTCATCGCCTACCCGGTGAGCAAGGCGCTGGCCGGTGCCTTCTTCGACGACGACGGCCACGCGTCGCTGTCGGCCTTCGTCGGGCGCGTCTTCATGGAGCGCATCTGGGGCCTGAGCTGCCTGGCCGGCGGCCTGCGCTGCGGTGTCGCATGGAACACGTTGGCGCTGGCGCTGGTTACTGCCGCCGGCACCACCTTTCTCGGTACGCTGATGGCGCTCATGGCGGAGCGCGGCCACAAGCGCTGGCAAGGCCCGCTGCGTGTGCTCGCGGTGCTGCCGATCATCACGCCGCCGTTCGTTGTCGGGCTCGGGCTCATCCTGCTGTTCGGCCGCGCCGGCGTGGTCAATCAGTTGCTCGAAACGTGGCTCGGCATCGAGCCGTCGCGCTGGTTCTACGGGCTCAAGGGCTTGATCATCGCGCAGCTGTTCGCGTTCACGCCCATCGCCTTCATGATCATGCGCGGCGTGGTGCAGGGCATTGCGCCGAGCCTGGAAGAAGCCGCGCAAATGCTGCGGGCCGACAGGCGCCGCACCTTCTTCACCATCACGCTGCCGTTGCTCAAGCCGGGGCTGGCCAACGCGTTTCTGGTCGGCTTCATCGAGAGCATTGCGGACTTCGGCAACCCGGTCGTGGTGGGCGGCGATTTCTCGGTGCTGGCGACCGATGTGTTCTTCGCGATCGTCGGCGCGCAGAACGATCCGGGGCGGGCCGCGTCGCTGGCATGGATCCTCACTTTCTTCGCGCTCGGCGTGTTCGCATTGCAGCGCGGCCTGCTCGGCAAGCAGAACTTCACCACGGTCAGCGGCAAGGGCGATGCCGGCATCGCGATGCCGTTGCCCAACGGCGTGCGGCGCACCATCTACGCCATCGCTTTTCCGTGGATCGTGTTCACGCTGGTGGTCTATCTCTTCGCCTTCGCCGGCGGCTTCGTGCAGACCTGGGGCCGCGACTACAGCCTGACGCTCGCTCACTTCAAGACAGCGTTCTCGCTGGAGTGGGGGCAGTTCGGCCTGGTGTGGGCCGGCACGGCGTGGAACTCGCTCTTCACCACGCTCAAGCTGGCGGGCATCTCGGCGCCGATCACCGCCACGCTCGGCCTGCTCATCGCCTGGCTGCTGGCGCGCAACGAGTTCAAGGGGCAGGGGCTGTTCGAGTTCGCGGCGCTGCTGGCATTCGCCATTCCGGGCACGGTGCTTGGCGTGAGCTACATCCTGGCTTTCAACGTGCCGCCGCTGGAACTCACCGGCACGGGGCTCATCATCGTGCTGTGCTTCATGTTCCGCAATTTGCCGGTGGGCGTGCGCGCCGGTACCGCGGCTTTCAAGCAGCTCGACCGTTCGCTCGACGAGGCCTCGCTCATGCTGCGCGCATCGACATCGCAAACGCTTTTCAAGGTCGTGCTGCCGCTGTTGAAGCCTGCGCTGGTGGCCGCGCTGGTCTACAGCTTCGTGCGTGCGATGACGACGGTAAGCGCGGTCATTTTTCTGGTCACGGCCGAGAACGAACTCGCGACGACGTACATCATCGGGCGCGTCGGCAACGGAGACTACGGCGTCGCGCTGGCTTACTGCACGGTGCTGATCGTGCTGATGTCGGCGGTGATCGCGCTGATCCAGTTCGCGGTCGGCGAGCGCAGGCTGGGACGCCGCGCGGCGGGCGCGTCCGCGGTCGCCATTCCAGTGCAGCCGGCGTGATCGGCACAGTCGGCATTCGCGGCGCATCGAACACAAGGCAGTCATGACGACCCACGGCATCGAATTTCGCAACGTCACCAAGCGCTACGGCACTGACACCAACGCACCGCTCGCGGTCAAGGGCATCAGCTTCGAGGTGCCGCAAGGCACGCTGACCACGATCCTCGGCCCGTCGGGCTGCGGCAAGACGACCACGCTGCGCATGATCGCGGGGCTCGAGTCGCCGACCTCCGGCTCGATCTTCATGGGCGGCCGCGACGTGACCACGCTCGGGCCCGGCGAGCGCAACGTCAGCATGATGTTCCAGAGCTACGCGCTCTTTCCGCACATGGACGTGATCCAGAACGTGGCCTATGGCCTGCGCATGAGCGGCGTCAAAAAAGACGAGGCCATGTCGCGTGCGCGCGAGGCGTTGCGCGGCGTCGGGCTGGTCGGCTTCGATACGCGTTTGCCAAGCGAGTTGTCGGGCGGGCAGCAGCAACGCGTGGCGCTGGCGCGCGCTCTGGTGCTGGAGCCCGCGGTGCTGCTGTTCGACGAGCCGCTGTCGAACCTCGACGCCCGCCTGCGCCGCGAAATGCGCGAAGAAATCCGCACACTGCAGCAGCGCCTGAAGCTCACGGTGGCTTACGTCACGCACGACCAGAGCGAGGCGCTGGCGGTGAGCGACCAGATCATCGTGATGGACCACGGCGTCATCGCGCAGCGCGGCACGCCCGAGCAGTTGTACGGCAAGCCCGAGAGCGAATTCGTCGCCGGCTTCATGGGCGAGGCGATGGTGTTCCCGGCCATGGCGCAACCCGATGGCGTGGTCACGCTCGGCCCGCTCACGCTGGGGCCGCGCTACAGCGTGCCGCCGGGCGTCGTCAAGGTCGCGGTGCGGCCCGAAGCGTGGCTCATCGGCTCGGCCGTCGGCATCGACGCGACGCTGCGCAAGGCGACCTACCTCGGCAGCTTCTACGAGTACGTCTTCGAGACCGCGCTCGGTGCCGTGTTCGTCGTGTCTTACGACCTGGCGCGGCCGCTCGCCGCGGGCGTGCAGACGACGCTGTCGCTCGGCAACCACGGCGTTTCGGTGGTGCCTGTTGCCACCTGATGGCGACCTGATGGCAACTTGAGGGCGGCAAGGCGACTTGAGGTTCAATGTCGGCATGAACATCGTTTTCGATCTGGGCGCCGTGCTGCTGACATGGGAGCCCGTGGCGCTGGTGCAGACACACCTCGGCCACCATGCACCGACGGCCGAAGCCGCGCACGCGCTGGCGCGCGACATGTTTCACCATGAAGACTGGCTCGGATTCGACCGCGGCACGCATGCGCTCGACGTCGCGATCGGGCTGATGGCGACGCGGCTCGGGTTGCCGCTCGACAAGCTCGATGCGCTGCTGGCGCCGATGGGCGAGCGGCTGGCGCCGATCGCTGTCACCGTCGAACTGCTCGATGGATTGCGGCAGCGGCGTGACGCGGGTGAAGATTTGCAGCTCTACTACCTCTCGAACATGCCCGTGCCCTACGCGCGGGCGCTGGAACAGCGGATGTCGTTCCTGTCCTGGTTCGACGGCGGCATCTTTTCAGGCGATGTGAAGCTGCTGAAGCCGCAGCGCGAGATTTATGCGCTGCTGGCCGACCGGTTTGCTTTGAAGCCGCAGGCAACGGTGTTCATCGACGATTCGAAAGCCAATGTCGAAGCTGCGCGCGCGTTCGGCTGGCACGCGTTGCATTGCGAGGCGCCTAGTGCGTTGCCTGCGCAGTTGGCGAGTCAGATGGCTGCAATCAAGGCAGGGCGATGACCGGTGCGGCGGTCGGAGGTGTCGATCTGTCCGCTGCAGAGTGCTCGGCGCGCCGGCACTTTTAATTGACATTGCTATTCAGCGTTAACCACCATAATCCTCCCCAACGCACCCGGCAACCGGGGCATCAGGGAGAAGTTTCATGTCCGCATTTGGCGGTGCGCGCACGCGCACGCTCGAAGTCAGCAGCCCCGCGATCCCCGTCATCCTCGGCCGCCCCGCGCTGGAGCCCGTGCGCCTCTCAGGCACCGAAGGTGTCAGCAGCCTCTTCGAATATCAGCTTCTCCTCAAGACCCCCGACGGCCTGAATCTCGACGCCACCGGCGCGGCCAACTTCGACCTCGATGCCTTCATCGGCCGCGAGATCACCTGCACGATCCAGCTCGACGGCGCTGGCGCCTTCCTCCCCGGGGCAACGGGTGCCAGCAGCGACCACCTGGGTGCCGGCACCCGCGAGATCAGCGCTCTCATCACCGACGCCTGCCTCTGGGGCGAAGAAGGCCGCCACCTCCAGTACAAGCTGACACTACGCCCCTGGCTGCACCTGGCGACCCTCAGCACCGACTGCAAGATCTTCCAGAACCAGACCGTCGTCGACATCCTGGACGAACTGCTCGCCGACTACAGCGCCCCCGTCGACAAACGCCTGATCGAGACCTATCCCGCCCGCGATTACCAGACCCAACTGAACGAAACCGACTTCGAGTTCTTCAGCCGCCTGTGCCAGGAATGGGGCATCAACTACTTCTTCGAGCACTCGCAAGGCAAACATCGGCTAATCCTGATCGACGGGATGGGGGCTTACAAGGCCAACCCGAGCGAGGCCTATCAGGCGGTCGAATACCATGCCCCGAACTGGAAAACCGACAGCGAATACATCCACAGCTTCGTCCCGACCCACCAACTGACAAGCGGCAATACAGCACACGCGACTACGACTACACCAGACCAAAGGCCGATCTCTCCGTTGCACGCAGCGAGCCGCGGCCGACGGGCCAGGCCAAGGGCGAGGTCTACCAGTGGCATGCGAGCCAGTCCGGCTCCTCCGGCAGCCACTATGCCCAACCAAGGGCGGGCACCAAGGGCGGCAGCGATCCGCTCGCAGAAGGCCGGCAACTCGCTTTGCTGCGCATGCAGGCCTTGCGTACCCATGGGGCAAGGGCCATTGCCAGCGGCAATCTTCGCGGCATGGTGCCCGGTTGCAGCTTCGCATTGACGAAGCACCCTCGCGACGCCGCCAACATCGAGTACCTGATCCTGGACACCCGGCTGCTCATCGAGGACGTTGCGCTGGACAGTCAGGTCAAGGATGCGGTGACCAACCGCAAGCAGCACTGGAAGATCAACGTCGATCTGACCGCGCATCCGCTGACCGAGCCGCTGCGGCCCGTCGCGAGTCAACCCAAGCCGCACACGCAAGGTCCACAAGTCGCACTGGTGGTCGGACCCGCCGGTCAGAACCTGTGGACCGACGACCTGGGCCGCATCAAGGTGCAGTTTCCCTGGGATCGGCTGGGCGCCAAGGACCAGCACAGCTCCTGTTGGCTGCGTGTCAGCTCGCCCTCGGCAGGCAATCAGCTCGGCGGCGTGCACATTCCGCGCATCGGGCAGGAAGTTATCGTCGACTTCATCGGGGGCGATCCGGACCTGCCTGTGTGCACGGGACGGCTGCACAACCAGACAAACTTGCCGCCGTGGCAGTTGCCGGCTCAATCAGCGCTCTCAGGCTTCCGCTCGCGGGAACTGACTCCGGAAGGTGGCAATGCGGCCGGAGGCCGTTCCAACCA
>JAQGMP010000340.1 GCA_028292285.1 Variovorax sp.
GGGGCTTGAGGGCCCCGCGGCTTCACTCGACCTGGATGTTCAGCTCTTTGGTCATCGATTGATAAGAGGGCCAGGTGCGGCGAATGAACTGCGTCAGTTCGGCGCCGGTCCACGGCGGGCCTTCGACGCCCAACTGCGCCAGCACGTTTTTCATGTTTTCGGATTTGGTCACCGACTCGCGCGAGACCTCGGCCAGCCGAAGCACGATGTCGCGCGGTATGTTGGCCGGGCCGAGCACCATGTTGCACTCTTTCAGGTCGTCGAACGCCGGGCCGGTGAAGCCCTCGTCCGCCCATGTCGGAATGCCCGGCAGCAAACTTTCTGACCGGTCTCCGGAAATGACCAGCATCGGGCGCATCGAACCGTTCTTGATGCCGCCACCCATGCCGGCCATCGAGCCTGCGCCGCAATCGATGGTGCCGGCCATGATGTCGAACACCATCGGGCCCGTGCCCTTGTAGTTCACGATGTCGAACTTGCCGCCAGTCTGCTTGGCGAGCTGGTTCACCATGAGCTGCCAGCCTGAACCGATGCCGTAGTTGCCGACCGTTACCGGGCGCTTCTTCGCGAGCGCGACGAGCTCTTTGAAATTCTTGACGGGCAGATCTTTCTTCACGCACAAGGGCGACGTGCCCGTGCTGAATGCCGAGATGGGGGTCAGGTCTTTCGAGGTGTCGAGCGGAACCTTCTTCAGCATCACGGGCGCCTGCGCAAGCTGGCTGTGCAGCGTGATGAGCAGCGTGTAGCCATCCGGCGCCGAACGTGCCACCGCGTCGGCGGCGATCATCCCGATGCCGCCGGGGCGGTTTTCCACGATCACTGGCTGTCCGAGGCGCGCGGTCATGTATTCGGCGAGCGCGCGGGCCGTCGCATCGTTGGACGAGCCGGGCGCCTGTGCCGCGATCAGCCTGATCGGTTTGGACGGCCACGTCTGCGCCCGCGCGAGCTGCGGCAGCAGGCCGGTGCCGAACGCGGCAAGACCTGCGGCGAGCAGGCGGCGACGCTGCGTATCGGTCTGGTCCAGCGATGAAGTTGCGAATGCGTTGTCGGTCATTTGTCTCTTTCGTCTTTGTTGGAATGAGGCCGGCTCACATGCCGATGCGGTCGGCCCGGTCGACCAGGTTCTTGACGATGCGCACCGAGGCGATGTCGATCATCTTTCCGCCGTATTGCACGGCGCCGAGACCTTGAGCGAGCGCGGCGTCGTAGGCCGCGATCATTTCGCGCGCCTTCGCGACTTCTTCTGCCTTGGGAGAAAACACCTCTTGCGCCAGCTGCACTTGGGCCGGGTGGATGGCCCACTTGCCGACCATGCCCAGGATCATCGAACGGCGGCATTCCTCGCGGAAGGTGTCCGGGTCCTTGAAATCCGCGAACGGTCCGTCGACGGCATCGATCCGGTTGGCCCGCGCGGCGATCGTCAGCTTGTGCCGCTGGTAGCTCCAGATGTCGCCCGGGTAGCCGCTCGGGCCGCCGATGTCGCGGATCGACACGCCTTGGCTCGCGGAGTAGTCGCCCATGCCGAAGATCAGGCATTCGAGCCGCGGCGTCGACGCTGCGATCTCCTCCACGTGCATCATGGCTTCGACCTCTTCGATCAGCACGTCGATGCCGATGCGCTTTTTAAGGCCGAGCTTCTTCTCCATCATCGTCAGCAGCTTGTCGACGAACTGCACGTCGGACGCGCTCATCGCCTTCGGCAGCATGATCATGTCGATGTTCTCGCGGGCGCCTTCGACCACCTCGATGATGTCTTCGTAGGCGTACTCGGTGGTGAGGTCGTTGATGCGCACGCAGCGTGTCGTGCGGCCCCAGTCGAGCGTGTTCAGCGCTTCGACGATCTTGGCGCGCGCCGGGCGCTTTTCGGTCGGCGCGACGGCGTCTTCGAGGTCGAGAAAGACGAAGTCGACGTCCATCTCCGAAGCTTTCTTCATCATCTTTTCACTCGAGCCGGGGACCGAGAGCTGGCATCGGCGAAGGCGTTTGGGTCGTTCTTGCATGTCGTTCATTCCTGGAAAGGTCAATGGATGTCGTTCAAAGGGGGTTGTCTGCGCCGGCGTGCAGCGCTGCGATCTCTGCGTCGCTGAAGCCGAAACCGGCCAGCGTCGTGTTGGTGTGCTCGCCGACCAGCGGCGCGCGACGGCGCACGCCGCCCTGGGTCTCGCTCATGCGAACGGGCGTACCGGCCACGGTGAGCGGGCGCGCCGCGCCGGGATGCTCGGTTTCGACCAGCATTTGCCGCACGCGGAAATGCGGGTCGTCGAAGATGTCTGCGGCGTTGAAGACCGGGCCGAAGGGGATTTCGCCCCCGAGCAGTTGCGACAGCTCCGCCTTGGTGTGGCGCGCCGTCCAGCTGCCGACGATCTCCTCCACCGCCGGCTTGTTTTCCATGCGCGCATCATTGGTCGCATAGCGCGGGTCGGCCGCAAGTTCGGGGCGGCCCATGCAATGCGTGAGGGGCACCCAGAACCGGTCGTTCGGAACGCCGAGGCTCACGTAGCCATCCTTTGCGGCGAAGAGCCCGAACGGACACAGCAGCGGATGGCCGTTGCCTTCCGGCCCGGGCGCTTTGCCGGTGACGCTGTACTGGAAGATCAAGCGCTCGCAGACGGCCAGCACGGCGTCGACCATCGCGACGTCGACGAACTGGCCGCGGCCGCTGCGCTGCGCACGCCAGCAGGCGGCGGCCAGGCCGAAGGCCAGGTACATCGCGGGGACGATGTCGCCCAGGCCCGGGCCGATCTTGGTCGGTGCGCCGCCCGGGATCGCCCCGGTGATGCCCATGATGCCGCCCATCGCCTGCGCCACCGGGTCGTAGGCCGGCCAGGCCGCGTAGGGGCTTTCGCCGCTGCGTGGATCGCCGAAGCCGCGCAGGGCGGCATACACGAGCTTCGGGTTGTGC
>JAQGMP010000343.1 GCA_028292285.1 Variovorax sp.
CGGGCGCCGGGCTCCAGATCGAGCGCGCCGAGCAGGTTGGCGATCATCGCGCTGGCACGCTCGAGGTCGCGCCACGAATAGAACAAGCCATCATCGGTCTCGACTGCGACGGCGTCGAGGTCCACCGAAAAATTGGCACGCAGGGCGGCGTACAGGTTGGCGTTGCCGTTTGCCTTGCCGCCTGTCTTGCCGTTCGGCTTCGCGCTTTCGGTAGCCATCATTCGAGCTTGGCCCCTGAGGCTTTAACGACACCGGCCCAGCGCTTGATTTCGCTGTTGACGAACGCACCGTATTGCGGCCCGACGAGGTTCGGAACCTCCGACCCGTTGTTGGCCCAGATCGTCTTGAGTTCGTCCGCGGCCATGGCCTTTTTCATCTCGTCGACGATGCGCGTCTGCACGGCGGCCGGTGTTCCCTTGGGCGCCCACAGGCCGTACCAGGTGGTCACGGTGTAGTCGGGCAAACCGGCTTCGCGCGCGCACGGCACGTTGGGAAAGGCCGGGTTGCGCTGCGCGCCCGCGACCATCAGCGCCTTGATGTGTCCGCTCTTGATGTGCTGCGCCGACGAGCCGAGGCCGTCGAACATCACATCGACGTTGCCGGAGATCAAATCGGCCAATGCCGGACCGGCGCCGCGGTAAGGGATGTGCGTGATGAAGGTGCCGGTCTGCAGCTTGAACAGTTCACCAGCCAGGTGGTGCGAGGTGCCCGCGCCGGCCGATGCGTAGTTGAGTTTGCCGGGCGTGCGCTTGGCCTCGGCGATGAACTCCTGGATCGTGTTGGCCGACACGCGCTTCGGGTTGACCACGACCACCTGCGGCACGTTGGCGAGCAAGAGCAGCGGCACGAAATCCTTTTCGATGTCGTAGTCGAGCTTGGGGTAGACCGACGGCGCGATGGCGTGGTGCACCGCGCCCATGAAGAGCAGGTAGCCATCGGGCGCGCCCTTGGAGGCGATGCTCGCACCGAGCGTGCCGCCGGCGCCCCCGCGGTTGTCGATGATCAGCGTCTGGCCGGTCTGCTTGGTGAACTGGCCCGACAGCGGTCGCGCGAAGGCATCGGTGCCGCCGCCCGCGGGGAACGGCACGATCATCGTGACGGGCTTGGCCGGCCAGGCGGGTTGCGCGCGAACTGCGCCGCTCAGGACGGCGGCGCTCGCGGCTGCCATGCGCAAAAGATCTCGGCGGGAAGGCGCGGAAAAGGTGTCGGTCATCCGGAAAGTCTCCTGTCGTTTGAGGGGTCGGTCAGCCCTTGAAGAAGAGTCCGTCGATGTCGCCCGACACCGCCACCTTTCCATCGGCCAGCCAGGCACGATGTTTGTCGAGTCGCTTCAAATCGTACAGATAGTTAACCATGAGGCCGAACGACTGTTTGTGCCCTTTGGCGGAGGGATCGCCGGCCCAGTTGAGCCGTTCGATGCGCGCGCCGTTGCCCAGATGAAAGCGCGCCACTGCATCGAGCGGCTTGCCGTCGGCGAGCGAGCGGCCGAGGTATTCGGCCGCAGCCTGCAGCAGCCAATGGCCCAGCGGTGACTTGGCGTCGATGCGCGCGCCGGGGTCCCTGGCCTCCGACAGTTGCGCCGCGTCCAGCGCCGCCAACACGCGGTCGGCCGTGGGTGGCAGCGAGCCGACGAGTTGCCCGACCGCCGCGGTGCGCCGGTCGTCCAGTTTGTCGAGCAGCAAGGCCGCGTTTTTGCCGAGCCAGTTGCGAAAGCCCGGAATCGGCGACAGCGTGGCAAAGACCTTGAGCTTCGGCAATTCGCCCTGCAAGGTTTCGACCACGCGCTTGATCAGCGAATCGCCGAAGCTGACGCCACGCAATCCGGCCTGCGTGTTGCTGATCGAATAGAAGATCGCGGTGGTCGCCTTGGCCGCTGGCACCGCCGCGGCGGCCTCGTCGAGCAGCGGCGCGATGCCTTCGCTGATGCGATCGACCAGCGCCACCTCGACGAAGATGAGCGGCTCGTTCGGCAAGCGCGGATGAAAAAATCCGTAGCAGCGCCGGTCGCTGTCGTCCAGCCGGTTCTTGACATCGGGCCAGCCTTTGATGTCGTGCACCGCCTCGTAGCGAATGAGCTTTTCGATCAGCGATGCCGGCGAGTCCCAGTCGATGCGGCGAAGCTCCAGGAACGCCACGTCGAACCAGGTCGAAAACAGATGCTCCAGCTCGGCGTCGAGCGCGAGCAGCCGCTTGTCGCTCTTGATGTGCGGCAGCAGTTCGGCACGCAGGTCGACCAGAAAACGCATGCCCGCGGGCTCGACCGCGAAGCGCTGCAGCAGACGCATGCGCGGCGACACCAGCGCGCGGCGCAAGCGCATCTCGGCCTGACCCTCGTCGGGCGTGCCGACCGCGGACTGGTGCTGGTTGCGCGCGGCTTCGAGCTTCTTCGCATCGGCAGCGAAGTGCTCGCTCATCAGTGCCCAGTAGTCGCGGCGGACGGCCGGCTCCGCGGCTGCATAGGCCAGTGCGATGTCGTGCGCGCGGCGGCCGCCTTCGACTTCGCTCACGCGCGGGTCGATCACCGCCTCGAGCGCGACGAGCACCTTGCGCAGGGCTCGCGGCGACAGTTCTTCGTCGGCCTT
>JAQGMP010000033.1 GCA_028292285.1 Variovorax sp.
CCACGCTCTATCAGCCCGTCAACGAAATTTCGTTTCTGAGCTGGGCGGTGGGCAACACCAGTCTCATCCACCCGCATTCGGGCGTGTCGGCGGCGCGCGCGCACGAGGCCAAATGCAATCTCGTGCGCGCCGCGATCCGCGCCTGCGACGCGCTCTGGGCGGTTGAGCCGCGGGCACGCATCGTCCATACCGATCCGCTCATCCACGTGACGCACGCGCCAGGGGCGGACAGCGAGGCGGTGCGGCGGGCGAGCGAGCTGAACCTGTCGCAGTACGAGGCATGGGACATGCTGGCCGGCCGATCCGAACCGGGACTCGGGGGCGCCGCGCGCTACCTCGACATACTGGGCGTCAACTACTACCACAGCAATCAGTGGGAGCACCCCAGCGACGAGCGGCTTCACTGGCATCGCGGCGATCCGCGCCGGGTTGATCTGGCCGACATGATCGAGACGTTGTGGCGGCGCTACGAGCGTCCGATCTTCATTGCGGAGACCGGCCACGTGGGCGACGGTCGAGCCATCTGGCTCGACGAAGTCGCGACGGCGGCGCTGCGCTGCCGGGCGCGTGCTGTTCCGTTACATGGCATCTGCCTCTATCCGCTGGTCGACAGGCCCGACTGGCAGGACCTCGGGCAGTGGCATCACAGCGGACTGTGGGACGTGCCAGCTTCGCCGACACAGCCAGACGACGCACATCGCACCGTGCCGCGCCTTCTGAACCAACCTTACGCCCAGCGTCTGGCCTTCTGGCAGACCCAGCTGGACGCGCACGTCGACGCGGCCATGTGCGCACGCGCCGCCGCCGCCCCTGCCCCTTCCTTCATCAACCCCTCTGGATCACCCATGAGCCACCTCATTGCTTTTTCTCACCTGCGCTGGGACTTCGTTTATCAGCGTCCGCAGCATCTGCTGTCGCGGCTGGCTCGCCGTTTTCCGGTGATCTTCGTCGAGGAGCCGGTGCCGAACGCGGCACACTGCAGCCTGGAGCGGCTGCACCCCTGCGAAGGCGTGGAGGTCCTGCGTCCCCACCTGACAGGGACCGCGGGTGGTTTTCACGATGACCACATCCCGGTGTTGCAAGAAATGCTGTCCGCCTATCTGCGCGAGCAAGGCATTGACCGTTACGCGCTGTGGTTTTATACGCCGATGGCCCTTCCACTGGCGGCCTCGCTTTCCCCTGAAGCAGTGATCTACGACTGCATGGACGAACTTGCAGCCTTCAAGCACGCGCCGCGCCAGCTTTTGCAGCGCGAGAGCGCGTTGCTCAAGATGGCCGATCTGGTCTTTACCGGCGGCATGAGCCTCTACGAGGCCAAGCGAGAACGCCGCGCGCAGGTTCACTGCTTTCCGAGCAGCGTGGACGCGGCGCACTTCGCGCCGCGTGACGCGCTCCAGGACGACTTGCTGGTCAAGGAAGAGCGCCGGCCGCGCATCGGCTACTACGGCGTCATCGACGAGCGCCTCGACCTGCCTCTGGTGCGCGCGCTGGCAGCATCGCGGCCGGAATGGGACTTCATCATGGTGGGCCCGGTCGTGAAAATCGACCCGGCGACGCTGCCCCAGGGACCTAACATCGAATGGATGGGACAGCGCGGTTACGACGAATTGCCGCGGCTTGTCGCCGGGTGGGACGTCTGCCTGCTGCCGTTCGCCCTGAACGAATCCACCCGGTTCATCAGCCCCACCAAGACTCTGGAGTATCTCGCCGCCGGCAAGCCGGCGATCAGCACCCCGATCCACGATGTGGTGCGAAGCTACGCTGGCGTGGTTGCTATCGCCTCGACCGCCCAGGAGTTCGCCGCGGCATGCGAGGCCGCCCTTTCCAGAACGGAACAGGAGCGTGCCCTGGATGCCCTCGCACGCGCGGAAGTGGTCTCACGCACCTCGTGGGATGTCACGGTCGACGCGATGAGCCACCTCGTTGAAGCGCACCTGAAAGCCGCGCAGCCGGCAGCACACTCGCCCTCGCGAGCCCAGATGGCGGATGCAGCCGTCTCGGAGATCGCCCGGGCGGCCTAGCGCCTTGGTGCTTTCGTCTCGCGCGGCTCGCCGCGCGGGACGCGCGCCTCCCGCGCCACGCGCGCTAAGCCGCGTGCGAAACCACCGACGCCTGGTACTCCTTGAGGCGGTTGTAGAGCGTCTTCATGCTGATCCCCAGCATGGAAGCCGTGCGCTCCTTTTGCCGCCCGCAATGCTCGTAGGTCGCCAGGATCAGCGCGCGCTCCGCGTCGGCCAGGGGTGAGCCGATGCGCACCGTGACCACGGGCCCGCTGGCGGGCCCGGCCTCGTCCTCGTGCTTCCAGGGCGCCGGGACGGGTCCATCGCTTGGGGGCGTCGCGGGCGCCGCGCCGTCCCCGTGTCGTGTCGCCTCCTGCGGCAGGGGCAGCCACTGACGGTCGATCACCGGGCCGCGCGCCATGACCCAGGCGCGCTGCACCGCGTTGCGCAGCTCTCGCACGTTGCCCGGCCACGCGTGCTGCCTGAGACTGTCCAGCGCCTCCTGGGAGAACCGCTTGGGTTCGCTGCCGTCGCGACACAGCTCCTGCAGGAAGCTTTCCGCCAGCATCGCCACGTCGTCGCCCCGGTCGCGCAGCGGCGGCAGCCCGATCGGAAAGACGTTCAGCCGGTAGAACAGATCTTCACGCAAGGTGCCCTGCGCCACGGCTTGCGCGGCGCTGCGGTTGGTCGCGGCCACGATCCTGACGTCGGTCTGCTGAAGCTGCGTCGAGCCGACCCGCATGAACGTTCCCGTCTCCAGCACGCGCAGCAGCTTGACCTGGAGGGCCACGGGCATCTCGGTGACCTCGTCCAGAAACAGGGTGCCCCCATGGGCGCGTTCGAAGAAGCCCAGGTGCTGCCGCTCGGCGCCGGTGAAGCTGCCGCGCTCGTGCCCGAAGATCTCGCTTTCGATCAGGTTGGGGGAGATGGCCCCGCAGTTCACCGCGAGAAACGGCAGCTCCCTGCGGCGGCCCAGGTCATGGACCGCGCGCGCCACGAGCTCCTTGCCGGTGCCGCTCTCGCCATGAACGAAGACAGTCACCGCGGTGGCGGCCACCCGCGCGATCTGCTGGTAGACGCGCTGCATCGGCTCGGACGCGCCGATCAGGGGCCCGAAGCGGCCCGTCTGTCTCCATTGCTCGGTCAGCTGGTGCACCTGCGCGCGCAACAGCGAGGGACGGATCAGCCGCGCGAGCAGCGCCTTGAGGTGCTGCGGGTTCACCGGCTTGACCAGGTAGTCGGCCGCCCCCAGACGCAACGCCTCGATCGAGGTCTTCAGGCTGGCCTGCCCCGTGATGAGGACCACTTCGGTGTCGGACAGAAGGGAGCCTTCGAAGAGCTCAAGCCCGCTGCCGTCCGGCAGGTAAAGATCCAGCAGCAGCAGGTCGGGCGGCTGCATCAGGAGAAGCCGTCGCGCGTCGCGCAGGGTTGCCGCGCAGGCGACGGTGTGGCCCTCACGCACCACCAGGCTGGCAAGCATCTTAGAAGCGTCGCCGTCGTCCTCGACGATCAGGGCGTGTCCCATCATGTCCTCCGGTTATTTGATGCGCGGGGCAGTGGCGCCCTTCCCGCGGCGCCCTCCCCATCATGGCGCCATTTGATGCCCCTTCGCCGCGAGCGGTGTCGGCCGGTGGCCCAGCACCCTGTCGGCGGCGAAGTGTTCCTCGCCCCGACGCATGACCGGCAGCGGCATCCGGTTTGCCCAGCCGGGGCATGAATTGGAAGCACCGCCGGACCGGGGAGAAAAGCACGGCGCCATCGCCGGTTGTTTTGCAGCTGTGTTCCCACGAGGGCGGGCGGCCCGCGGCGCTGCTGAACCCGACGCTGGCCGGCCCGCCTCGGCGAAGCCGTGCCACCTCCCTTTTCGGCCCGGGTGCCCTGGTGGCGATCGGATACATGGATCCCGGCAATTGGGCGACCGCCGTCTCCGGGGGTGCGCGCTACGGCTACGCCCTGTTGTTCGTGGTGGTGCTGGCCAGCCTGGTCGCGATGCTTTTGCAGTCCATCGCCGCGCGCGTCGGCGTGGTGACCGGGCGAGACCTGGCGCAGCTGTGCCGCGAGCGGCTGCCCCGGCGCAGCATCCTGCCGCTGTGGGTCGCCAGCGAGCTGGCGATCGTCGCCTGCGATGTCGCCGAGGTGGTGGGCAGTGCCGTGGCGCTGCAGCTGCTGTTCGGCATGCCGATGTGGCTGGGCGTGCTCGTGGCGGCGGCGGCCACGCTGGTCTTCTTCGCTGTCAGGCGCCGTGGCGACCGCGCGCTTGCATGGCTGGTAGCCGCGCTGATCGTGGCCGTCGGGGTCTGCCTGGCGGCCCAGCTTTCGGTCTTCAGTCCCGACTGGCGCCAGGCTGGACGCGGCCTGGTTCCCGATCCGTCGATCCTGCGCGACGGGGCCATGCTGTGGCTGGCTGCCGGCATCGTGGGCGCGACGGTCATGCCGCACAACCTGTACCTGCATTCCGCCCTCGTGAAGCACCACGCGCTGGACTCCAGCGGCCTCGGCCCGAGGGCGAGCCCATGCAACAACACCTCCCTGCGCAGGATACTTCGCAACGTGGGTCTGGACTCCGTGGCCGCGCTGTCGTTCGCCTTCCTGATCAACGCGGCCCTGCTGATGCTCGCCGCCTCGGTCTTCCACGCCCAGGGCTGGACGCGCGTTGATGATCTTGCCGAGGCGCACCGACTTTTCTCGACCGAGCTCGGCGCGCGTTGGCCGGGTGTGCTCTTTGCGCTGGCGCTCCTTATCTGTGGATTGAACTCCATGCTGTCGGGAACCTTGGCCGGCCAGGTGGTCATGGAAGGATTTCTAAAGCTGGAAATGTCCGCGTTCAAGCGCGCCTTGCTCACGCGCGGGCTGGCCATCGGGCCGGCCATGCTGGCCGTGACGGTATTCGGGGAGACAGGGTCCGCCGCGCTCATGGTGACCAGCCAGGTCATGCTGAGTCTGCAGCTGCCGTTTGCGATGGTTCCGCTGCTCTACTTCGCCAACGACCGTTCGTTGATGGGAGAGTGGACGCTGCGTCCTGTCACGTCGTCGGTGGCATGGATCTGCGCAGCCGCTTTGACGCTGCTGGGCGCCGGCATCGTCTGGCAGCTTCTGGGCTGATGATGCCGGCGATCGCGCGTGTACGACCGAAGAGACTTGCCCGCATGGCCTCCTTCAATGATCCGCCGCCGGAGCGCCCCAAACGGCTGGCGATCGTCGACGACCACGCCATCTTCCGGCGCGGCCTGGGGCATCTTCTCGGACAGCAACCAGACCTTCTGGTCGTGTCGGAAGGAAGCAATGGGGAAGACGCATTGCGGCTCGTGGAAGAACATTCACTGGATGCCCTGGTGCTCGACCTGGCCATGCCGGGCACCAGCGGACTGGAAGTGCTCGCGAGGTTGCGCGACCTGGCCCCCCGCCTGGGCGTGCTCGTGCTCAGCGGCTACGCCCAGGAGCGTTACGGCAAGCTGGTGATCCAGCAAGGCGCCCGCGGCTATCTCAGCAAAGATTGCGATCCGCAGACGTTGATCGATGCCGTGCGGTGCATCTGCAGCGGCCACAGCTATATCACGCCGGTGGTTGGCGCCCAGCTCGCCGCCGAGTCGATATACCGCGATGGCGGGGTGCTTGGCGGCCTGTCCAGGCGAGAGTGCCAGGTCATGCTCAAGCTGGCATCGGGCATGTCCTTGAAGTCAACCGCCGCGGCGCTGCGCCTGTCGCCCAAGACGGTATCGCTGCACCGGATGCGTCTGCTGGCGAAGCTCCATGTCTCGTCGAACGCCGAACTCACCTACTTCACGCTGAAACACGACCTGCTTCGCTTCGAGCTGCAGTTCCGGTAGTCTGCCGCTTTGGTCTTGCGGCGGTACGCGCCGGCCAGTAAACCTTGCTGCAAATCGCGCCACCGCATGGGTGGTTCGTTCCATCCGTGTGCTTAAAGGCGTCCCAAGGGGCCACCAGGAGGTGGCACATACATTGCGAATCGGTCCATTCGACACCGATCACGATGAACGCATTAACCCTTCAAGCCCGCGCGGTCCAGACCACCGCCTTCTCGCCGAAATTGCAGCATGCGGTGCGTCTGCTGCAGATGTCCTCTCTTGAATTTGCCCGCTGTCTTCATGACGAAGCGCAGTCCAATCCCTTCCTTGAAGTCGAGGAGGCCCCGGATGAACACGCCTGCGAAGACATTGCACGGGCGCCCGACGGGCGCGATGACGACAGCCTGTGGGCGGCCGAGTACGAAGGCGCCATGGGCCGCCAGAATCCAGCGCCCAGCGCGGGCGAGGACGCGCTGGATGCCCTGCAGGGGCTGGCCGTCCCGGTCAGCCTGCGCGATCACCTTCACGCGCAGCTGGGCACGCGCCGCCTGACGGCACGAGAACGCGTCTGCGCCCAGGCGGTGGCCGACGCCGTGGATGAGGACGGCTACTTGCGCGTCTCCCTGGAAGAACTCGCCGTCGTGCTGGGAGAAAGCGGCTCGCAGCTGCGCGCGGAACTGGAGCGGGCGCTGGCGCATGTTCAAGCATGCGATCCGTGCGGCGTCGGGGCGCGCACGGTGAGCGAATGTCTCTGCTTGCAGCTGGCACAAGCCCCGGCGAGCGCCTGCAGGGACCTTTGCATTCGACTGGCCACCGAGCATCTGGAACTGCTGGCATCGCGCAACCTGCAGCGCCTGTCCAAGGCCGTGGGCGCCTCGCTGGAGGAGACGCGCGAGGCGGTTCAGCGCATCCGGCGACTCAATGCCCATCCCGGCTGGCAGCACGGTGGCGAGGTGGCGGCCGCCGTCACCCCGGACGTGACGGTGCGCAAACACAAGGGCGTCTGGGCCACCAAGCTGAACGCCTCGGCACTGCCGCGCGTCCAGCTCAACCACCTCTACGCCGCGCTGGCCGACAGCGACCGCGCCAGCCTGAACCCGCAGATGGCAGGCTGCCTGGAGCAGGCCCGCTGGACCGTCAGCAACGTCAACCAACGCCTGGTGACCATCCTGCAGATCGCGCGCGCGATCGTGTCCAGGCAGACGCTCTTTCTCGAGTACGGCCCGCTGGCCATGAAGCCGCTCGGGCTCAGGGAGATCGCCGATGAAGTCGGCGTGCACCCCTCCACGGTGTCGCGTACCGTGCGAAACAAGTACATGGCCACGCCCTGGGGCATGATGGAGCTGCGGCGCTTTTTCTCGCGCGGCATGGAGCATTCGACCGGGCGCAGCAGCGCCCCCGCGGCGCTCAAGGAACTGCTCAGCGAGATGATCGGCGCCGAGTCCACCCAGGCGCCGCTCAGCGACGCGGAACTCACCCGCCTGCTGGCCCAACAGGGCTTCAGCATTGCCCGGCGCACCGTCACCAAGTACCGCCAGGGCCTGGGGGTGGACCCCGTGGAGCGCAGGCGCTCCGGGTGGA
>JAQGMP010000366.1 GCA_028292285.1 Variovorax sp.
GAAACCAAAGGTTGCCGCGCCGGCGCAGGCAATCGCCATTTGGTTTCGAACGTGATTTAGTGCGCGCACGGGCTTCGAGTCCCTGGGAAACCACCTACAGAGTCGACGCCCATGGTGCCGTCGGAGGTCGGAATCGGCATGACACTCCGTTCCACGACGACCTGAAAAGGACATTCGATGGCGGACGAATTTGTCGACGTGCTGATCGTGGGTGCCGGCATTTCCGGCATCAGCGCGGCGTACCACCTGCAGACGCTGTGCCCCGATCGCACCTATGCCATCGTCGAGGCGCGCGACGCATTAGGCGGCACCTGGGATTTGTTTCGCTACCCCGGCGTGCGGTCGGACTCCGACATGCACACCCTGGGCTTTTCGTTCCGCGCGTGGACCGGTGCCAAGGCGATCGCCGAAGGTCCGGCCATCCTCGGCTATCTGCACGACACGGCGCGCGAGTACGGCATCGATCGAAAGATCCGCTTCGGCCGCAAGGTGCTGCGCGCGGACTGGTCGTCACAGAATCTCGAGTGGACGGTGGCGGTGCGGCATGAAGCCGATGGGGGCACCTCGCGCATTCGCTGCGCATTCCTCTTCATGTGCAGCGGCTACTACGACTACGCCGATGGCTACCGACCCGAGTTCCCCGGCGAGGCGCGTTTCGCCGGGCGCATCGTGCATCCTCAGCACTGGCCGGGCGACCTGGACTACGCGGGCAAGCGGGTCGTGGTGATCGGCAGCGGCGCCACCGCCGTGACGCTCGTGCCGGCGATGGCCGACAAGGCGGCGCACGTGACGATGCTGCAGCGCTCGCCGACGTGGATGGTCGCGCGACCTTCCGTCGACAAGTTGGACGCGGGGCTTCGGCGCTATTTGCCGCTGCGCACGGCGCTCGGCCTCACCCGCTGGAAGAACGTGCTGATGGGCCAGCTCGTGGTCGCCCTCTGCAAGCGCAGCCCGCAGCGCATGCGGAAACTGTTGCTCGGCGGCGTGCGCCAGGCGCTGGGGCCGGGCGCCGACATCGCCACGCACTTCACCCCGCGCTACAACCCTTGGGAACAGCGCCTGTGCCTCGTGCCCGATGGCGATTTTTTCAAGGCGATCAACGCCGGGCGCGCGTCTGTCGTGACCGATCGCATCGAGTCGTTTACCGAGACCGGCATGCGGCTCGCGTCCGGTGCCATGCTCGATGCCGACATTGTCATCACCGCGACCGGACTGAAGCTGGCGGTGCTGGGCGACACGGCGCTGCATGTCGACGGAGAACGCGTCGATCCGTCGCGCACCGTCAATTACAAGGGGCTCATGTACACCGGCGTGCCCAACATGGCGAACACCTTCGGGTACATCAACGCGTCGTGGACGCTCAAGGCCGACCTCACTGCGCGCTACGTCTGCCGGCTGCTCGACCACATGCGCAAGAACGGTGCGCGGCAGTGCCTGGTGCCGGCATTGGCGCCCGGCGCGCCGCTGCGGCCGTGGACCGATTTCTCGTCGGGGTACTTTCAGCGCGCCGCCGACGAGTTGCCCCGGCAAGGCGTGACCAGGCCGTGGAAGCTGACGCAGAACTACCTGAGCGACGTCGTCGCCATGCGCTTCGGCGCGGTCGACGATGGGGTCATTCGGTTCACAGCCGCTCCCAACTGACGACAATCACGACCTATGCGACAAGCCATCGTCATCGCGCTCTGCATCGCCTCAGGCACGCTGGCCGTCGGTGCGGCCGACGCCCAGGTCATTCGCTGCGTCGACTCTGCGGGCAGCGTGAGCTACACCGATCAGAAGTGTCCCGCCAACACGCGCAGCGCGGAGCAGGTGATGGGCCCCGAAGCCACCGATCCCAAGCTGGCGCCGGCGGAGCCTCCGCCATCGACTCGCAGTGCGCCCTTGTCAGCGGCCGTGCCGCCACCGGCAGCGCAAACGCCTGCCGCCCCGCCTGCGGTCGATCGCTTTGCCGAGGAACGTGCCGAAGCTCAGCGGCGCGAACTCGAACGCCAGAGGCGGCTGACGGAGTACGCGGACGACAACGCCGGCTACCCCTATCCGTACCCCTACCCGAACGGAAGGTACGGCCAGCCTGTAGCGCCGCAAGACATGCGCCCGCAACTCCGGTCGTGCGACGCCGGCGGCTGCAACGACACGCTCGGCAATCGGTACAACCCGAACGGCAAACTGCAAAGCTACCAGGGGCTCAATGGCCAGAAATGCCAGCCGGTGGGGACGACGGTCGTCTGCCGATAAGGAGAGGCCGACGAGCGGTGGCCGATGACTTTATAGCCAGGACATAGAGCGACCGGCGGGCCCGCCGTCGCCCTTTGGGATATTTCGCTCATCCTTCAAAGGCGCGAGACTTTTGTGCCCATGACGTGCGTCATGGCATGAGGATCACCATGCGCATCACCACTGCCCTCCTTGCTTTGCTCTTGTCGCTGCCGGGCGTTTCTGCGCATGCAGACACGCTGCTTCCCGGCAAGATTCCCCTCGGCGGCGTCTGTTTGGCGGCCGGTGCCGACCCGGGGCCGATGAGCGAGTGGGGCGCGCGCGACGCGACGTGCGCCTCGAATTCATGCGACCCCGGACCCGCCTCCGAGGCCGTGCGCAAGGGCGGGGAAAAGGTCGCCTGGTATTGCTCGGCGCGCGTCGCGCATTGCGCCTACCCCAAACGACCGGGTGTCATGAAAGGCACGCGCATGGGATCCGGCGAGTGCAGCTGCGATCCCGCCGACATCGCAGATGGGCGATGCCAGGGCGTGCCGCACCACGCCGTCGCCGCCTTGCCGACAAACCGGCCCGCCGGCACGTCGGCGTGCGACCCGGCCAGTCCGTTCGAGGGTTGTCATTGACTGCGGAGAAGCCGTCGGGCCGGGGCGGCTGAAAGCAGGACGTCCATGACTCCGTGGGCAAAAAGCATCGCTTGCGAAGCGTTTTGTTACCTACTTTGCGAAACCGTGAAATCCGCACATCGCAGCCATGCACAGCCCACGTCCAATCGAATCCTCATCAAAGAAATTCAGAGGTATCGAAGTGCGAAGAGGATTGGAACTGGTTGTCGACGAACCGATCAGCGGACGTTTCTTGTGGGCGGTGTTGGGGCGGGAAGTCTTCGGCCTGCCGCGGGCCACGCTCGAAAAAGCGGCCACGCCGCAACCGACGCGCAGCCAGGCCGTTCAGGCCGGCATCGCGGCCATGCAACGCCACATCGAACCGGCCCCTGCACGCCGCGCCTGAAGAAACTTACGCCACCTTGTCCCGGCGCGTGATGACCTGGCCGCTGCGCGCCCCGCTGTGCACGCCGTGCTGCCAGGTGATGGCGCCGTTGACGATCACGGTGTCGATGCCTTCCGCCGGCTTCGTCGGCGTCTCGTAGTTGGCCGCATCGCGGATGGTGGCCGCATCGAAGATCACGATGTCGGCGTGCTGTCCGACCTTCAGCGTGCCGCGGCCGTGCAGGCCGAAATTGCGCGCGGTGAGCCCGGTCATCTTCCAGACCGCGGTTTCCAGCGGGAACAAACCGATGTCGCGGCTGTAGTGGCCTAGCACGCGCGGAAAGGTGCCCCATAACCGCGGATGTGGCTTGTCGCCGAGTGGGATGCCGTCGGAGCCGATCATCGTTTCGTCGAACGCCAGCACCCGCTGCACGTCGTCCTCGTCCATCATGAAGTAGATCGCGCTGCCGGGCTGCAGCTTGCGGGCCGCCTCCTCGTTGGGCATGCCCCACTCCTTGGCGATGTCGGCCAAGTCGCGGCCGGCGCATTCCGGATGCGGCTCGCTGCTGGCGA
>JAQGMP010000369.1 GCA_028292285.1 Variovorax sp.
ACGTTTATCAGGCCGCGAGCCGTCTTCGCGTCGCGGAAATGGCGAAAATAGCGACAACTTTTTCTCGCTTTCATGGCCAAAAGAACGATCCTGAGTTTCCCCGACAAACGCCTGCACACCGTTGCAAGACCGGTGCAGAGCGTCGACGCGCGCATCAAAACGCTCGTGGCCGACATGTTGGAAACCATGTACGACGCCGAAGGCATCGGCCTGGCTGCCACGCAGGTCGACGTGCACGAACGGCTGGTCGTCATCGACATTTCCGAGCATCGCAACGAGCCGATCGTGCTGATTAACCCCGAAATCGTCTGGGCGAGCGACGAGAAAGTGCTGAACGAAGAGGGCTGCTTGTCGGTGCCCGGCATCTATGACGGCGTCATGCGCTCGACTTCGGTCAAGGTGACGGCCCTCGATGCCGAAGGCCAATTGCGGACCATCGAGGCCGAGGGCCTGCTCGCCGTGTGCATCCAGCACGAGTTGGACCATCTGCTCGGCAAGGTGTTCGTCGAATACCTGTCGCCGCTCAAGCGCAATCGCATCAAGAGCAAGATGCTCAAGGCCCAGCGCGAAGAGCTGCGCGAAACCCAGGCCTGAGGGTGCTTTTGCTTCGGACCGTGTCGATGTCTTCTTACGCGGAAAAGTTTCCAGGAAAGACTTTGTTGGTCTGCGCGGTGCTGGCGGTGCTGACCGGCTGTGCCAGCGAGCCGACCAATCTTCCGTTGGGCACCTCGCGCGCCGAAGCGCTGCAACGCCTCGGTCCGCCAACCGCCGTCTATCCCCTGCCGGGCGGCGGTGAACGGCTCCAGTATTCGCGTGCCCCGGCCGGTTTCGAAGTCAACGACGTCGATCTGGACGCCGCCGGCCGCGTCGTCTCGGTTCGCCAGGTGCTGGCCGATCAGGCGTTCGATCGCGACATTCAGCCGGGCGTCGGCGTCTGGCGTGAGGCCGACGTGCTGCGCACCTACGGCCGGCCGTTCGAGATCACGCGGGTGTCGTCGTTCGACGGCGTGATCTGGAGCTGGCACTACAAATCCATGAACACGCGCCGACTGCTCTATATCTACATCGATCCCCAAGGCGTGGTGACGCGATACCACACCGGCGACGACCTCGAGTTCGAGCGGCTGCCCTCGTGAGCAGCCTGCGCATCGTCTTTGCGGGCACACCCGAGTTCGCGCGTGTCGCGCTCGACGCCATCGCCGTGGCCGGCTTCGAGATCGTGCTGGTGCTGACCCAGCCCGATCGGCCGGCTGGCCGCGGCATGAAGCTGCAGGCGTCTTCGGTGAAGCAACTGGCTACCAAGCATGGCTGGCCCGTCGCGCAGCCGCGCAGCCTGCGCCTCGACGGCAAATACCCCGACGACGCCCTTGCCGCGCGCGCCGCCCTGGAAGCCGCGCAAGCCGACGTGATGGTGGTCGCCGCCTACGGCTTGATCCTGCCGCAATGGGTGCTCGACGTGCCGCGTCGCGGCTGCCTGAACATCCACGCGAGCCTGCTGCCGCGCTGGCGCGGCGCGGCGCCCATTCACCGGGCCGTCGAGGCTGGCGACGCGCAAACCGGCATTACCATCATGCAGATGGACGCCGGCCTCGACACCGGCGCCATGCTGAAGGTCGAAGCGATCGACATCGGCGGCGACAGCACGGCGCGGCTCCACGACCGGCTCGCCATGCTCGGCGGTCGGCTCATCGTCGACGTGCTGCGGCAGGCCGAGGCCGGAACCCTGACCCCGACGCCGCAGCCGGACGAGGGTACGACCTACGCGCACAAGGTCGAAAAACACGAGGCCACGGTCGACTGGACGCAGCCGGCCGCGGCCGTGGTGCGCCGCATCCGCGCCTTCGATCCGTTTCCGGGCGCTGTCAGCGTGCTGGGCGGCGAGGCGATCAAGCTCTGGGCGGCGCAAGTGCAACCGCAACCGGGGCACGCTGCCGAAGTGGCGGCAGTCCGCGAAGCGCCCGGCACCGTCGTCGCCGTCACGCCCGCGGGCATCGCCGTGGCGGCCGCTGACGGCGCCGTGCTGCTGACCGAACTGCAGCGCGCCGGCGGCAAGCGTTTGCCGGCGGCCGATTTTCTGCGCGGCTTCGACATCGCGCCCGGCCGGGTTTTCGGCAGCTGATGTTTTTTCTTCCGTCGATCCGCCGCCAGCCCGAGTTTCGCGAAGCCGCCCGCAACATGGCGCCGCTCGCCCTCGGCATCGGCGCCTGGGGCCTGATGACCGGCGTGGCCATGGTCAAGTCCGACATGAGCTTGATCGAATCGGTCGCCATGACGCTCTTCGTCTATGCCGGCAGCTCGCAACTCGCGGCGATTCCGCTGCTCGCGGCCGGTGCGCCGGCGTGGGTCATCCTGGCGACGGGCTTTTGCGTCAACCTGCGCTTCGTGGTGTTCAGCCTGCACCTGCGGCCCTACCTGATGCACCTGCCGCGCTGGCGCCGCATGACGCACGGGTACCTCACGGCCGACCTGAGCTATGTGATGTTCACGCGGAAATACCCGACACCGCCGACCACCCCGGCCGAAGAGATCGCCCAGGAGGCGTACCTCGCGGGCGGTTACTGCATGACCTGGTCGTCGTGGATGGTTATGAGCCTGCTCGGCGTGTTCCTTGCCAATCTGATCCCGCAGTCCTGGGGGCTGGCGTTTGCCGGCGTGCTGAGTCTGGTCGGCATCCTGTGTTCGATGGC
>JAQGMP010000378.1 GCA_028292285.1 Variovorax sp.
AAAGGCTGAAAAAGCAGCTGTGGCGGCCGGTGTGGCAGGCAATGCCCGGTTCCCCGGGCTCATGCCCGAGCTGCGTGACCTTGAGCAGCACCACGTCGCTGTCGCAGTCAAGCCGGATTTCATGCACCGCCTGCACATGGCCGGACTCCTCGCCCTTGTGCCACAGGCGATTGCGCGAGCGGCTGAAATACACCGCCTGGCCCAGCTCGGCGGTTTTTTCGAGCGCCTCGCGGTTCATCCAGGCGAACATCAACACGTCGTTGCTGCCGCGCTCCTGCGCGATGACCGGCACCAGGCCGTTCGCGTCCCATTTCACTTCGTCGAGCCAATTCATCGGTGCATTGTCCCGGATCGCCTAAATCCGCATCGGGATGCCACGGGAAGCCATCAGGGCTTTGGCCTCGCCGACCGTGAACTCGCCGTAGTGAAAGATGCTTGCCGCCAGCACCGCATCGGCGCCACCCGTCTGAACGCCGTCGGCCAAGTCCGCCAGGGTACCGACGCCGCCCGAAGCGATCACCGGGATGCTGATGGCATCGCTGACCGCACGCGTAAGTTCCAGGTCGAAACCGCTCTTGGTGCCGTCGCGGTCCATGCTGGTCAGCAGGATTTCGCCAGCCCCGCGGCGTGCCATTTCGATCGCCCATTGCACCGCGTCGAGGCCCGTGTTCTGGCGACCGCCGTGGCTGTACACATCCCAGCCGGAGCCGGCGCGCAGGCCGTTCGGCCCGATGCGCTCGGCCTCTTCGGCGCTGCGGCGCTTGGCGTCGATCGCCACCACGATGCACTGCGCGCCGTATTTGTGCGACGCCTCGTCGATGACCATCGGGTTCGCGATGGCGGCCGAATTGAAGCTGGTCTTGTCGGCACCCGCGTTGAGCAGCCTGCGCACGTCTTCGACGGTTCTGACGCCGCCGCCGACGGTCAGCGGAATAAAGACCTGCGACGCCACCGCCTCGATGATCGGCAGGATGAGGTCGCGGCCGTCGCTGGTCGCGGTGATGTCCAGAAAGGTGAGCTCGTCGGCGCCCTGCGCGTTGTAGCGCGCCGCGATTTCGACCGGATCGCCGGCGTCGCGCAGCTCGAGAAAATTGACGCCCTTGACGACGCGGCCGCCAGTGACGTCGAGGCAGGGAATGATGCGTTTGGCGAGCATGGAACGGTTCGAAAGATCGGTAGGAATTGAGCAGGAAATCAGCAGGACAAGTCAGAGCACGGTGAATTGTTGCCAGCCCTGCCACTGCGCGCCGGGGGCCAGCAACACGTTCTCGTCGATACGCCCCGCTTCGACGCACAGCATGTGGCGATACCCGTCGTCAGGCAGATCGGCCATCTTCTGGCTGAGCACGGCACCCGGATTCCACACCACCGTCTCGGTGCAGCTCGCGCTTTGTTCGATCTTGAGCGTGCCGGATGGCTGGACCAGTTCGAGCGGCGCGGACGGCGCGCCGTAAACGCTGTCGAACTCGGCGTCGAAATGAAGCGACTCGGCCATTTCGACATGCCGTTCGTTGCGGACCGAATCCCAGCGCCTGGCGTTCTGCAGGCCTTCCAGCCGAACGTCGGCGATGTCGTCGACGTGCAGATAGCTGTGGAGCGCTGCGGCAAAGCTCCACGGCGCGCTGTCGGTGTTGATGGCAGCCAGGTTCAGGCGCAGGATGCCGGGCGTCAGTGAAATGGTGAGGCGCAAGTCGAAGGCATGCGGCCACAGCGCCCGCGTGGCGTCGCTGTCGCGCAGCGCCAGCGCCAGTTCGCCTGCCTTCGTCTCTGTCTGTGCAGGCATAGCCGCCCACGGCAGATTGCGGGCGAAGCCGTGCTTGGGCAACGGACCACGCTGGTTGAATTGCGGCCAGCACACCGGCACGCCGCCACGGATCGCGCTCTGCCCGTCGAACAGGGCGGTCGGGCTCAGGTAGATGCGCTCGATGCCGTCGGCCGTTGTCCACGAAAGCAGGTGCGCACCGTGCAGCGCCACCACGGCGCGGTCGCCGGCGGGCAGCGACACCGCCAAGGCCGGCTGTTGGCGAAACAGAAGAGATTGAATCGGCATGCGCCCGATTCTAGGTAGCGCGGCGCCCGCGTCTGCAGGAGACTGCATAACGGCAGGCCGGATTGGCATGGCGATCCATTGGCGCGGGCACGGATTTGGCATGAAATCGCTGCCGGACGACAACTCCCAAATTTCAATCTACAGAGGGAATCAAATGACACCAAAGAAAAAAATGCCCGCAGCGGTATGGATCCTGGTCGCGATGGTGATCGGAATCTTGCTGGGCTGGATGATCTTCAACAGCTTTCCCGACAAGAAATCTGCGGCCGAGATCGCAGGCTACATCTCCATCATGTCGGACGTGTTTCTGAGGCTGATCAAGATGCTGATCGGGCCTCTGGTGTTCTCTACCCTCGTGGTGGGCATCGCGCACATGGGCGACGCCGCCTCCGTGGGCCGCGTGTTCGGCAAGGCGCTGGGGTGGTTCGTGACGGCCTCCCTGGTTTCGCTGATCCTCGGCCTGATCATGGCCAACCTGCTGCAGCCGGGTCACAACCTGGGGCTGCCGCTGCCCGACATTGGTGCCTCCGCCAATCTGGCCACGTCCAAGTTCACGCTGAAAGACTTCGTGAGCCACCTGGTGCCGAAGTCGTTCGCAGAAGCCATGGCCAACAACGAGATCCTGCAGATCGTCGTGTTCTCGATGTTCTTCGGCGTGGCGCTGGCCTCGCTGGGCGACAAGGCCAAGACGCTGGTCGCGGCCATCGACGAGCTGTCGCACGCGATGCTGAAGATCACCGGCTACGTCATGAAGCTGGCGCCGCTCGCCGTGCTGGCCGCCATGGCCGCCACGGTCGCTGTCAACGGGCTGGAAATCCTGCTGAAGTTCGCCGTGTTCATGGGCGACTTCTACATCGGCTTGTTCCTGCTGTGGGCGGTGCTGGTGTTCGCCGGCTTCCTGTTCCTCGGCAAGCGGGTCTTCAAGCTGCTGGTGCTCATCAAGGAAGCCTTCTTGCTCTCCTTCGCGACAGCGAGTTCCGAAGCGGCGTATCCGAAGATTCTCGATGCGCTCGACCGCTTTGGCGTCAAACGCAAGATCTCCAGCTTCGTGATGCCGATGGGCTACTCGTTCAATCTCGATGGCTCGATGATGTATTGCACCTTTGCGGTGCTCTTCATTGCACAGGCGTACAACATCCCGTTGACGCTCGGCACGCAGATCACCATGCTGCTCATTTTGATGATGACCTCCAAGGGCATGGCCGGCGTGCCGCGCGCCTCGCTGGTGGTGATCGCCGCCACGCTGAACCAGTTCCACATTCCTGAAGCCGGCCTGCTGCTCATCCTCGGCGTCGACACCTTCCTCGACATGGGCCGCTCGGCGACCAATGCCGTGGGCAACTCGATCGCCACGGCCGTCGTCGCCAAGTGGGAAGGCGAGTTGCTGCCCGAAGCCGAAGCCGACCTGAATGCCGCGCGCATCGAGGCCGAAGGGTCCGCCACGCTGGCCCAACCGGCGCATGCCTGAGTCCGCCGCCATGAACTCCGCATGGACAGCAGCGAAGAGGCTGGCGGCCACGCGACTGCTGGCGGCCGCGACGCTCGGACTCGGGCTCGGCCTCTGCCTCGGCATGTCGAGCGCGCAGGCGCAGACCGACGCCATGCTCACCGGCACGCTGGCCAAGGCCCGCAGCACCGCAAGCGTGACGATCGGCTACCGCGAATCGTCGATTCCGTTCTCCTACTTGTCGGCCCGCAAAGAGCCGATCGGCTACTCGATCGAGCTCTGCAAACAGCTGGTCGACGCCATGGGCGATGCGGTGCACAAGACGCTCGCGATCAAGTGGGTGCCTGTGACGTCGGCTTCGCGCATCGACGCCGTGGCCAACGGCCAGGTCGATCTCGAATGCGGCTCGACCACCAGCAACCTGGAGCGGCAGAAGCGGGTCGCGTTCTCGCCGACGATCTTCGTTTCGGGCACCAAGCTGCTGGTCAAGAAAGGCTCGCCCGTCAAAACCTTTCGCGACCTCGTGGGCAAAACCGTCGCGGTGACAGCAGGCACGACCAACGAAAAGGCGATGCGCGACCTGTCGGAGCGCTTCAAGCTCGGCCTCAACATCGTCGTGTCGCCGGACCATGCCGAGTCTTTCGGGCTGGTCAAGGCGGGCAAGGCCGATGCGTTTGCCACCGACGATGTACTGCTCTACGGCTTCATCGCTGAAGACAAAGGCGCCAATCCCCAGAGCGACTACCAGGTGGTCGGCGATTTTCTGTCGTACGAGCCTTACGGCGTGATGTTCCGCAAGGGCGACACGGAGCTGGAAAAAGTCGTCAACGACAGCTTCCAGGCGCTGGCGGAAGACGGCGAGATCGAACGGCAATACAAGCGCTGGTTCTTGCGCAAGCTGCCTTCGGGCACCAGCATCGATTTGCCGATGAGTCCGCAGATGGAAACCATTCTGCAGACGATGGCGGTCAAGGCCGAGTAACGACGCAAAGGTTGGGCACCTGGCCGAGCCGGGCCATGTGCCAAGCCGCGCCTCAGACCGCGCCGAGCTCGTCGGCGCGTGCCTGTGCCAATGCGAAGTCGAGATCGCCGGAGTAGATCGCCCGACCGCAGATCACACCCTCGACGCCATCGGATTCGACCGCGCAGAGCTTGTCGATGTCTTCCATGTTCGACAGGCCGCCCGACGCGATGATCGGTATCGTCAGCGCCTGCGCCAGCCGCACCGTCGCCTCGATGTTGATGCCCGACAGCATGCCGTCGCGGCCGATGTCGGTATAGATGATCGACTCGACGCCGTAGTCCTCGAACTTCTTGCCCAGGTCGGCGACCTCGTGGCCGGTGAGCTTGCTCCAGCCATCGGTCGCGACCTTGCCGTCCTTGGCGTCGAGGCCGACGATGATGTGGCCGCCGAACGCCACGCAGGCATCTTTCAAAAAGCCGGGGTTCTTGACCGCGGCGGTGCCGATGATCACGTAGCGCAGGCCGTCGTCGATGTAGCGCTCGATGGTGTCGAGGTCGCGAATCCCGCCGCCCAGCTGCACCGGAAT
>JAQGMP010000441.1 GCA_028292285.1 Variovorax sp.
GGATCGAAACCACCGCCTCGGCCGGCGAGCGCTACCGCGCCCGCACGCCGGGCATCTTTCGCGACATCGCCGAAGGCCTGCTGCTGACCATCGCGTTCCAGCTCTAGGCCGGCAATACCAGCGCCGGCGCTGCAGTTCAAACCGTTCGAAGAGACAATGCGCTTCATGGCCGAAACCGCATCGCTCGAAACCTTCCTGAACCCCTACACCCACGGATTCGCGCGGGTCGCCGTCGCAGTGCCGCGCAATCGCGTGGCCGACCCGGTGTTCAACGCCGCCGAGACCATCTCGATGTATCGCCAGGCGGCCGCCGACGGCGCCGTGCTGGTGGCGTTTCCCGAGCTCGGACTCTCCGCCTACACCTGCGACGATCTCTTTCACCAGGCCGCCTTGCTCGAAGCCTGCGAGGTCGCGTTGCAGGCCGTGGTCGACGCCTCGCGCGACATCGGCGCAGTGGCCATCGTCGGTTTGCCGTTGCGCGTCGACCATCGCTTGTTCAACTGTGCGGCGCTGGTCGCCGGCGGACGGCTGCTCGGCGTCATGCCCAAGACCTATCTGCCGAACTACAGCGAGTTCTACGAGGGACGGCAATTCAACGGCGCCGACAGCGCGCTCGCGACCGACATCGACCTGTGCGGCGAGCGCGTGCCCTTCGGCGCCGAATTGATCTTCCAGGCGCGCGACCTGCCGCTGCTGAAGATCCACGTCGAGATCTGCGAAGACGTGTGGGTGCCGCTGCCGCCGTCGAGCTTCGCGGCGCTCGCGGGTGCGATCGTGCTGGTCAATCTGTCGGCGTCCAATATCACCATTGGCAAATCGAGCTACCGGCATCAACTGGTCAGCCTGCAATCGGCACGCTGCCTCTCCGCCTATCTCTACTCATCCGCCGGCATCGGCGAATCGACGACCGACTTGGCGTGGGACGGCCAGGCGCTGATCTACGAGAGCGGCGAGATGCTGGCCGAGAGCGAGCGCTTCAGCAACCGCTCGCACGTCATCAGCGCCGACGTCGACCTCGAGCGCCTGTCGCGCGAACGCATGCGGCAGAACACCTTCGGCGTGTCGGTGCAAAAGCACAAGGCGGCGCTGGCCGGCTGGCGCACCATCGAGTTCGATCTGAAGGCGCCCGCCAGCGTGCCGGGCGGACTTCGCCGCACCGTCGAACGTTTTCCGTACGTGCCGGCCAGCGCCGCGACGCTCGACGAGCGTTGCCGCGAGGTCTTCAATATCCAGGTGCAGTCGCTGGTGCAGCGGCTGGAGGCCAGCCACATCGACAAGGTGGTGATCGGCGTGTCGGGTGGGCTCGACTCGACGCACGCACTGCTGGTCTGTGCGCAGGCGATGGACCGGCTGAAGCTGCCGCGCGCCAACATCCTCGGCTTCACCATGCCTGGCTTCGCGACCAGCGACCGCACGCTGGCGCAGGCGCATGAGCTGATGACCGCCATCGGCTGCACGGCACGCGAAATCGACATCCGGCCGAGCTGCAAGCAGATGCTGGCCGACCTCGGTCATCCCTTCGGCCGCGGCGAGCCGGTGTACGACATCACCTTCGAGAACGTGCAGGCGGGCGAGCGTACCAGCCACCTGTTCAGGCTGGCCAACTTCAATGGCGGCATCGTCGTCGGCACCGGCGATTTGAGCGAACTCGCGCTCGGCTGGAGCACCTATGGCGTGGGCGACCACATGTCGCACTACAACGTGAATGCAAGCGTGCCGAAGACGCTCATCAAGCATCTGGTGCACTGGGTCGCGCACCAGGAATTCTTGTCGCGCGAAGGCAGCGCGACGCTGCTTGCGATCCTCGACACCGAGGTCAGCCCTGAGCTGATTCCGAACGATCCGGCGAACACGGCCGGCACCCAGCCGGGCCAGAAGACCGAAGACACGATCGGCCCGTACGAGCTGCAGGACTTTCATCTCTACTACGTGCTGCGCTACGGCTTCAGGCCGACCAAGGTGGCGTTTCTCGCGTACACCGCGTGGCACGACCGCACGCTGGGCCTGTGGCCGGATGCGCTGCAGGGCGAGCGCAACGAGTACGCCATCGGCGACATTCGCAAGCACCTCGGCACCTTTTTGTACCGCTTCTTCAAGACCAGCCAGTTCAAGCGCTCGTGCGTGCCGAACGCGCCCAAGGTCGGCTCGGGCGGATCGCTGTCACCGCGCGGTGACTGGCGTGCGCCGAGCGACTCCGAAGCCGAAGTGTGGATGGCCGATCTGGCGCGCGTGCCCGAGCGCTGAACTACAAGACGAACTATGAGGGCGCCCGGCCCGCCGGCAAACGACCGTTCTTTCGCTTGTTGCGATAGCTCGCGTTGCCCAGGCCCGTGCCGATCGTCAGCACCGCCCAGCGCTTCACGTCCTGCATGAAGGGCAGTTCGCTCAGGCCCTGCACCACCGCATCGTTGTGCATCAGCGCTTCGGTCGGCTCGTTGCCGATGAGCGGAATCTTCTCGCACAAGGCGGTCGGCAAATGGAAGTCGTCGCGTTCCCAGTCGCCGGGCAGGTTCTGCGCACCGCGTGCGATGGAGCCGTCTTGCCGGATGATGCCGGGGCAGGCGATGCCAACGAACGGGGCCAACCGGATGTTCTTCCGGTGGCTGTAGGCGATCATTTCTTCGAGCATGACGACCAGCCCGTCGACCAGTTCGGCCTGCCTGGGGTTGTCGTCGACATGGCGCCATTTCTGGCGCTTGACCACCCGCGCTTTCGACAGATCGCTGGCCTTTTTCCAGCGGGGCTTGACGATGCCGCAGCGCACGTTGGTGCCGCCGATGTCGAGCGCGAGGATGGCGTCGTAATCGGTCACCATGCGCGTCGGCGCCAGGTGCACCCAGCCCATCAAACCGCCGTTGTCGACTTCGTGCCGCAGCCGCGCGAGCCCGATCTGCACGTTGTCGGCGTCGAGCATCACGGCGGCCTGAAGGATGGCGCGCTCGCCCACGTCGCTCTCCGGAAAGCCGCCGCCGATGACGATGCGCTCGACGCCTTTCCAGGCCTTTTGCCGCATGTACCGCTTGATGACACCAGCCAGTTCGCCAGCGAATTCTTCGATGGCGCCTTCCACCGCATCGGTGGCTTCGGTCGCGTCTTTCATCTGCAGCATCTGGTCGATCTCGCTCTTGCTCAGATCGGCCGAGCGCGCGTTGCCCATCGGGTCGATGCCGTTCTTGCGCTTGCGCCTGCGCCACACATCGAGGAGCTTCCTGAACGCCGTCTGGCTGGCCCGGTCGCCGATGAAACCATCTTCGTCGCGCACCTCCAGGTTGTAGCTCTCGATGATGACCGACGGCATGTTGCGGGTGCCGTGCAAGCCGGCGGTGGCAGGGACGGGCTCGGTGAGAGGCTCCGCGGGGGAAGGCGTCTTGGCTTTGTTCATGCGGGTTTGTTCATTCGTGACCGCACTGTGCGCAATTGCGTCGCCGCTGTCATCGGCCACGCGCACGAACGACTGTAGGAATCGGGCGTGACGTGCACATCGGTGCGCGCGAGCCGGGCCGCGCACGGCGCACCATCGATACACTGCGCCGATGCAACGCCTCTACCGCCTTTGGCTCGCAATGACTGCCGCAATGGCGCTCCTGCTGCTCGCCCCGACCGCGCAAGCCCAAAGCAACGAGACGCTGCGCATCGGCTCCAAGCGCTTCACCGAGTCGTACATCCTGGCGGAGGTGCTGGCGCAGACCGCGGCGCCCTTCACGGGTACGCCGCCGGTCGTGCAGCAAGGACTGGGCAACACCGCCATCGTCTACGAAGCCTTGCGCTCGGGCGGCATCGACATGTACGCCGAGTACACCGGCACCATCGCGCTGGAGATTTTGAAGAGCGACAAACCGATGTCGCGCGAAGCGATGAGTGCCGCGCTGCAACCGCTGGGCCTCGGCATCGGCGCGCCGATCGGCTTCAACGACGGCTACGCGCTGGCCATGAGCGCGGCCGACGCCGACCGGCTCGGCATCCGCAACCTGAGCGACTTGGCGAAGCATCCTGAACTCAAGCTCGGCTTGTCCAACGAATTCATCGGCCGCGCCGACGGCTGGAAGGGGCTGGCGTCGACCTACGGCCTGCCGCAGTCGCCGACCGGGCTCGACCACGGCCTGGCCTACGACGCGATCAAGGCAAAGCAGGTCGACGTCATCGACATCTACACGACCGACGCCAAGATCGACAGCCTCGGCCTGCGCGTGCTGCAAGACGACCGCAACTACTTTCCGCGCTACGACGCCGTCGTGCTGTATCGGCTCGACGTGCCCACGCGCTTCGCCAAGGCCTGGGCCGCGATCGAAAAGCTGCAGGGCCGCATCGACGAGCGCGCGATGATCGCGATGAACGCGCGCGCCGAGCTTCAAGGCGCCGGCTTCGACGTGATCGCGCGCGACTTTATGTCGGGCGGTAAAGGCGACACCGCCGAGCGCGGCTTCATGGCCAAGCTGTTCGGGCCCGACCTGTGGCGCCTCACGCGGCAGCACCTGCTGCTGGTCGGCATTTCGGTCGGGCTGGCGCTGCTGATCGCGGTGCCGCTGGCCATCGTGGTGTTCCCGTTCGTGCGGCTGCGCGCCATCGTGCTCGGGCTCACGGGCCTGCTGCAGACGGTGCCATCGCTCGCCTTGCTGGCGGTGCTGATTTCGCTCATCGGTTCCATCGGCACTCTGCCGGCGCTGATCGCGCTCACGCTGTATTCGCTGTTGCCGATCATGCGCAACACGGTGACAGGTTTGACCGAGGTGCCCGAAGGCGTGCGCCAAGCCGGCACGGCCCTGGGCATGACGCGCGCGCAAAGCATGCGGCTGATCTTGCTGCCGCTCGCGCTGCCGACGCTGCTGGCGGGCGTGCGCACCGCGACCACCATCGCGATCGGCACGGCGACCATCGCTGCCTTTATCGGGGCGGGCGGTTACGGCGAGCGCATCGTGACCGGGCTGGCGCTGAACGATCGCGCGCTGCTCGTGGCCGGTGCGCTCCCGGCCGCGGCGCTGGCGCTGGTCAGCGAGGCGATCTTCGAGGCGATCGAATGGCTCATGCGGCGCGGGCGCCGCTAGCAATTTCTCTCGAGAGGCGGCGTCAGGCCGCGAGCCGGACCGCTTGCCTTGCCAGCAAGCGCCACTCGCCGTCTTGCCGCTGCCACACCAACAGGATCTTGAGCTTGACGTGACCCGTACGGCCCGAGTCGTTGGTGTCGGCCACCAGGCGATGGCGGACGATCGCGACATCGCCGCTCACCTGCACCGTTTGCTCGGAGATGTCGATGGTCGTGAAATCGGAACTGCCGTCGAGCAGGCTGCCGCTGATGCTCGCCTTGGTGTCGAGCTTGCCGTCGGAATGGCCGTAGCTCAGGTCGTCAGCAAACAGATCGGCCAGCGCGGTGGGGGTCGGCGAAATCATCGCGAGCCGCAAACGCTCGGCAAGTGCTGCCACGACGGCAGTCGCATCGGTGTTCATTACGGACCCAACTTGTCGATCAGCGCCTTGAGCATTTCCATCTCTTCGGGCTTGAGGTCGGTGAGCGGCGGGCGCACCGGGCCGGCGCTGTGGCCGACGATGGCGGCTCCCGCCTTGACGATGCTCACGGCGTAGCCCGGCATGCGATTGCGGATTTCCAGATACGGCATGAAGAAGCCCTTGAGCAACTTGTGCTGCGTCTTCAGATCGTCGGCCGCCACGGCCTTGTAGAAGTCCATCGCCGTCTTCGGGATGAAGTTGAAAACGGCCGACGAATACACCGGCGTGCCGAGCGCTTTGTAGGCTGCCGCATAGACCTCGGCCGTCGGCAAGCCGCCCAAATAGGCGAAGCGATCGCCCATGCGCTGGTAGATCGCGACCATGGCTTCGATGTCGCCCACGCCATCCTTGAACCCGACCAGATTCGGATTGCGCTCGGCCAGGCCGGCCAGCGTTTCGGGCTTCAGGCGGCTGGTCGCGCGGTTGTAGACGATGACGCCGAACTTCACGCTCTTGCACACCGCCTCGACGTGCGCGGCCAGGCCTTCCTGGCCTGCTTCGGTCAGGTAGTGCGGCAGCAAAAGGATGCCATGCGCGCCAGCCTTTTCTGCGGCTTGCGCGCACTGGATCGCAAAGCGCGTCGGGCCACCGGCGCCCGCGATGATCGGCACCACGCCGCGGCAGGTGTCGACCGCGGTCTGGATGATGCCGGGGTACTCGTCACCGGTCAGCGAGAAGAACTCGCCGGTGCCGCCGGCCGCGAACAGCGCGGTCGCACCGTAAGGCGCCAGCCATTCGAGCCGCTTCTCGTAGCCCTTCTTGTCGAAGTCGCCGTGGCTGTCGAAGTCGGTCAGCGGAAACGACAACAGGCCGGAGCCCATGATGCTTTTAAGTTCTTGAGGATTCATTGGGTGGATGAATGAATGGATGGATGAGATCAATCGATCTTGATGTTCGCGTCCGTGACGACCTTCGCCCAGCGTGCGCGTTCCTTGTTGAAGAACTTGTCCTGGTCGATCGAGGTCATCGTCACGACCTCTGCGCCCTGGCCGGCCAGCCGCGAGCGGATGTCGGCCGAGCGGATGATGGAGACCAGTTCCTTGTTGAGGCGCTGGACGATCGCGTCGGGTGTGCCGCGCGCAACCAGCACCCCTTGCCAAGTGCCGGATTCATAGCCGGGCACGCCCTGCTCTGCGATGGTCGGCACGTCGCCGATCAACGGCATGCGCGTGCCCTTGGACACGCCGAGGATCTTGAGCTTGCCCGCCTGCACTTGCGGCAGCGTGGCGAGCATGCCGTTCATGAGGATCTGCGTCTGGCCGCCGACCGTGTCCTGAATGGCCTGCACGCCGCCCTTGTAAGGCACGTATTGCCAGCGGGCACCGACAGCGCGTTCTAGGGCCACGCCCGCCAGATGCGGCGCACTGCCCGTCGCGGTGACCGCGAAATTGAGGTCGGACTTCTTCGACAGCGCGACCAGTTCCTTCAGGTTGTTGGCCGGCACCGACGGATGCACCACCAGCAAATGCGGCGAGTACGCCAGCATCGTGACGCCGTTCAGGTCTTTCGAGGGATCGAACGCCAGCTTGGGGTAGACCGACGGGCTGATCGCCAGCGCGCCGACATCGCACAGCAGCAAGGTGTAGCCATCGGGCGCCGACTTGGCAACGAAATCCGCGCCGAGGTTGCCGTTGGCACCCGACCTGTTTTCGACCAGCACCGTCTGCTTGAGCGCTTCGGACAGCGGTTGGGTGATGGACCGCGCAATGATGTCCGACGACCCGCCCGGCGGGTAGGGAACGATGATTTTTATCGGCTTCGAGGGCCACGCATCGGCCGCGTGTGCGCCGCTCGCTGCCAGAAGTCCGCCGCCGAACGCACCGCCGAGGGTGCCGAGCATCCATTCACGCCGCTTGATCGCCATGTCGTCTCCAGTCGATAACTATGTGGTCGGTCATCGTACAACCTCGCTCGCAAGCGGTCTCTCCAGATTTACCCGCAAATCATGCCGCGGAGGATGGACCCGAGGTTGCAGCTGCCGCCTCGCCGGCCTCGGCCGATCGCGCCGCATCCTGCGCGCGCCGCAAGCGCTCCCGGCTGTTGGTCAAATGAATTCGCATGGCAGCGCGCGCCGATTCGGCGTCGCCGCGCGCGATGGCTTCGTAGATCTGTTCGTGCTCGCGATTGACGCGGCTCAGGTACTCGACACGGCGATCGACATCGACCAGCGCGCTGATGCGCGTGCGCGGAAAAATCGAGGTGCCGAGGTGGCTCATGATGTCGGCGAAATACGGGTTGCCCGTGGCCTGCGCGATGCGCAGATGAAAGCGCAGGTCGGGCGCCACCGTGTCGCCCGACACCAGTACGTTGTGCTCGAACTCGTCGAGCGCCTGGCGCATCGCCGACAGGTCTTCTTCGCTGCAGCGCGCGGCGGCCAGCCCGGCCGAACCGGTCTCCAGGCTGATGCGCAGTTCGAGCACCGCCAGCACGTCGATGGAGGTCGCGAGCTCGGCCGGGTCGAGCCGGAACATGCCGCTCGGCCGCGGCTGCAAGACGAAGGTGCCGACGCCGTGGTGCGTCTCGACCAGCCCACCCGCCTGCAGCTTGGACAAGGCCTCGCGCACCACGGTCCGGCTCACGCCGTAGGCCTGCATGATGGCCGACTCGGTCGGCAGCTTGTCGCCCGGCCGCAGCGTCTGCGCCTGGATTTTCTGCGCCAGATCATCGACCAGGCCGTGCGCCAGGCCACGCCCTTTGACACGCGGGCGCCCGACGAAGGCCGCAGCCTTCGCCGTATCGCCGGCAACCGGCAATGAAGCACCGTCTATCGAGGGATTTCCCGCAGTGGATTGGCTCATGCGGCCATGATAATTCGTGCAAACGTTGTATGACAACCGATAACAACCCTTACTTTTGATGAAGTACACGCTCGACTTCGCCCCTTTGCTCAGCTACTGGCCGGTGTTCCTCAACGGCGCATGGCTCACGCTCAAGATGACCGCGCTCGCCGTGATCGTCGGCGTGGCG
>JAQGMP010000457.1 GCA_028292285.1 Variovorax sp.
GCTCGCCGCCGTTCTTGACGGAAATCGACAGCCAGCCGTCGTCCACCACCACGTCGATGGCCACCGGCTCGGTCGGCAGGCCGTAGTTCAAGGCGTTGCCGACCAGGTTCGACACCAGCTGCTGCACCCGGCCCGCATCGCACTCGACCATCCCGGCGATGCGATAACTCTCTTCGATAGCCCAGTCTTCATGGGCGTCGCGCAGCTCCTGAACCACGTTGCGCACGGCGCCTTCGAGGTCGGACACCGGCTCCAGCCGCACGCCCATGCCGGCGCCCATGCGGCCGCGCGCCAAGTCGAGAACGTCGTCGATGAGGCGCGACATGCGCCGCGTGTTGGCGCGCACGCGCCGGCCGTAACCGGCGACATCGCCGTCCGGCCGCCGCGACAGGATGTCGCCGATGGCCCCGATCGATGCCAACGGGTTGCGCAAGTCGTGCCCCAGCACCGCGATGAACTGGTCGCGCAGTTCGGCGGTGGCGTTGGCGTCGAGCAATGCGGTTTCGGTTTCTTCCTGCTGGCGTTCGAGGTCGAGCTGGCGTCCGATCAGTTCGGCAAAGGCTTCGAACATGGCGATCGTCTTCGGGTCGGACACCTTGGAGGGCTTCGGATCGATGGCGCAGAGGTTGCCGAAATACTCGCCGCCAGGCCGCAAGATCGGCACCGAGATATAGCTCTCGATGCCATAGAGGCGCGGCGTGTGATGGTTGAAGTAGACCGGGTCCTGGCTGGCGTGATCGATGACGACCGGCTGGCGCGCGGCCCGTGCTTCCTTGCACAAGGTGGAATGGACATCGAGCTGGCCGCCCGCCTTCAGGCCGAAGGCGATGTCATCTTGAACCGCGCAGGCGGTCCAGGTGCCGTCGGTGACGCGGGCCACGGCAGCGAACCCCAGCCCGGTGTTCTGGCAAACGATGCGCAGCAACGCCGGAACGGCGCTGATGCGGGCCACGGCGGCAACGTCGTTGGCAATCGATTCGGGGCTGTCGTCCACGGTGTCTTTGCAGATGGCGAATGGAAGGGTCGAGATTAAAGCATCCGGGGCCTCGCGGGCCAGCGGGGTCAACGTTCTCGGGGCGTTCCGCGGGGCGCGCTCAGCCCGGCCCGGCGCAGTACGTCAGGAGCGCATCGATGTCCTGGACCTTGTCGAACACCGCATCGGCGCCCCACGCCATGCAGCGCTCGCGCACCTCGGGCGTGACGAGGTTGGTGACCACCGCCACGCGCTGGCCCCGCGTCTTGCGGATTTTCTGCAAGGCACTGAACCCGCTGCCTTGCGGCAGCAACAGATCGATTACCGCCACGTCCCATGCGTCGGGCTTGCTGGCCAGCCAGGTAACCGCATCTTTTTCTGTGCCCGACGCGCCGACGACCTCGCTTTGCCCCGTGGCGCGCAAAGCGTCCGTCAGCGCGCTGCGCGCTGCAAGGTTGTCCTCGACCAAGTAGATGCGGGTTGTCATTGCAAAAAGCGTACCGCGCCGCGCGATTTTGCGCGTGGGCTTCGACAACCCGGCCACGTCAGCCAACGACGCCTCGTGCGTTGCCGTCCACGCTGACGCAGGGCGACGTAGGGCGACGACGACAGGCTTGTGCGACGGCCGCGCACAAGCGCTGCCGGGCGCCCGTCGTCCATTGAGGGCTCTCGCAACCTACTTAACTTATTACTGGACAACCAAATGAAGAAATTGACTGCAGCATTGCTGGCTTCGTGCCTCGCCCTCGGTTCCGTGTCGGCCCTGGCGCAAGGCGCGGGAGGCGGTGGCGGCTCCGGCGCGGGTGGCGCAGGCGGAGGCGCCGGCGGCGGCGGTGGTGGTGGTGGTGGCCTCAATGGCGGCTCGGCCAGCAGCAGCGGCTCGGCCGAGGGCACCGGCAACGGGACGACCAGCCGCAGCAAATCGTCGGGCAGCAGCATGTCGAAGAGCAACATGAACAACGGCTCGATGGGCAAGGATTCAATGGGCAAGAGCGGCAGCTCGGGCGCATCCGGCATGTCAGGCACGTCAAGCAGCGGCATGTCCGGCGGCAGCACGCCGAACGGTGCGACGGGCGGCAAGATGACGCCCGATCCGAAGTAAGGCCGGGCCATTCGAGCAAGCTGGACCAACCCGGTTTGGACCTCCTCTCGCTGATGCAGTGGCCGGCGTTCGTTGCCTCGGTGGCGGCCGCCTGGCTGGTGGCTTCTAACTCGAAGCGCCGCCGCAACGTCGGCTTCTGGATCTTTATTTTGAGCAACGTGCTGTGGGTCGCCTGGGGCCTGCACACGTCTGCTTATGCGCTGCTCGCTTTGCAGTTCTGTCTGGCGGCGATGAACATACGGGGTCTCATCAAGACGGAGCCTTGAATATGTCCCGGCGCCATAGGCCCGCATAGCCCCGCGGTAGGCGTCAACACAGGCGCAGCGTGTTTTCCCTGGCACGAACGAGCGGCGGCATCGCCAGCGTTCTACCCTCGCGCAGCAGCGCTTCGATCTGCAGCAAAGGCAGCGGCGCACTGAAACAATAGCCCTGGATCTGCTCGCAGCCGTGGTGCCTCAAAAACGCCAGCTGCGCGGCGGTTTCCACGCCTTCCGCAATCACATCGAGCTTCAGGCTGTGCGCCAGCCGAATGATCGCCAGCGTGACCGCCGCATCGTCGGCCGTCGCCGTGATGTCCCGGATGAAGGCGATGTCGATCTTCAGCTTGTCGATCGGAAAGCGCCGCAGATACGCCAGGCTCGAGTAGCCGGTGCCGAAGTCGTCGATCGAGATCGTCACGCCCTGCTGCTTCAAGTCTTGCAAGGTACCGAGCGTGAGCTCGGTGTTGGTCATGAGCGAGCCTTCGGTCAGCTCCAGTTCGAGCAGTTCGGCCGGCACCTCGTGGCGCGCCAGCGCCGAGGCGACCTGCCTTGCCAGATCGCTTTCGACGAACTGGCGCTCCGCCACATTGACCGACACCTGGACCTTGCCCAGCGGCGAGCGCATCCACTCGCCGATCTGCCGGCACACCGTGTCGATGACCCAGTTGCCGACGCGCACGATCAGCCCGCACTCCTCCATGACGGAGATGAAAGCGCTGGGCGGAACCAGCCCGAAGCCCGGCCGTTGCCAGCGCAGCAACGCCTCCAGGCCGGCGACGGTGCCGTCGCTCAGGCGCACCTTCGGCTGGTAGTAGACGACGAATTCCTGGTTGTCGACCGCCCGGCGCAATGCCATCTCCAGATCGTGCCGTGCCATGGCATCGATATTCATCTGCGCGGTAAAGCAGCACCACGCATCGCGCCCGGCCCGCTTGGCTCGGTACATGGCGATGTCGGCGTACTTCAACAAGGTTTCGGCGTCCGTTGCGTCGTCCGGATAAAAAGTGATTCCGATGCTCGCCGTCACGACCACCTCGTGGCCCTGCAGATCGAACGGCGCGCGCAGCACGTCGCGAATCTTCTCGGCCACGGCCGTCGCGCCCGGTGCCGACTCGCCCAGCGTCAGCATCAGCGCGAACTCGTCGCCGCCGAGCCGGCCGATGACGTCGCGCGGCGTGATGCAGCGCAGCAGCCGTGCGCTGAAGTGCAGCAGCAGTTCGTCGCCGATGGCGTGGCCGAGCGTGTCGTTGACGTTCTTGAACTGATCGAGGTCGATGAACAGCACCGCCACGCGCATCGCGCCGCCGGCCGTCAGCGCCATGTTGTTGCGCAGCGTTTCGTAGAACAGCGCCCGGTTCGGCAAGGCGGTCAGCGAGTCGTAGTGCGCGAGCCGGTGCAGCTGGCGCTCGGTCGCCTTGCGTTCACCGATGTCCCGCACGACGGCGACGATGAGCCAGCCGTCGCCGAAGCGCTGCGCCACCCGTTCGATTTCCACCGTCACGACGCTGCCGTCCTTGCGATGCAGATTGACTTCCGACGGCTGCGTGGCACTGAAGCCGGCGATCACCGCATCGAACACGCGCTCGACCTGTTCGACCGTGACGTTGCCCAGGTTCTGAGGCCCACGCTCGAACATCTCTTCGCGCGAATAGCCGAGCAGCGCACAGGCGGTGGTGTTGACCTCGACAAAGCGCATGGTCTGCCGGTCGACCAGAAAAATCGCGTCGGCCGTGGCGTTCATCGCGGTGCGGAATCGCTGAAGGTCGGCGTTGCGCGCCTGCACCTGGCTCGCGAGCAGTTCAGCATGCCGGCGCAGCAGATCGCTCGACGCCTTCAGGCGAAGCAGGTTGCGCACCCGCAGCCACAGCTCCGCCCGGTCGATCGGCTTCGTCAGGAACTCTTCGGCGCCCGCTTCCAGCCCCGCCAGCCGCGCGGCGGCGTCGACCTTGCCGGTGACCATGATGATCGGGATGTCGCAGGTGGCGACGTCGGCCTTGAGCCGCGCGGCGACAGCGTGGCCGTCCATGCCGGGCATCGCGACATCGAGCAGGATGAGGTCGGGCGGACACTCGGCAATCGCCGCGAACGCCTGCGGCCCGCTACCGGCGCTCTGCGTGGTGTAGCCCTCGGGCTCGAGCAGCGCTTGCAGCAGGCGCCGATTGGTCGCATCGTCGTCGACGATCAATACCCGGGCCGCGAGCGCCGGCCTTGCAGACCGTGATGCCGCCGCGGAGGACGGAACGGATTCGCTCCACAGGGAAGCCGATGCGAGCTTGCTCATAACAAGGCATTTTAATTTCGGCCCGCCATACCGGCGTTTTAATCAGGGCATTAATTGATTGCCCGCGAGCCTGGCAATCGCGCGATCGACGCCGCCACGGCCGAACGGAATGCCCTGCACCATCATCGCCGCTTCGACGCCGGCAAGGCAGCCGAGGATCATGGCCGCGTTCATGTCGCCCAGATGCCCGATGCGAAACGCGCGCCCCGTCAGCGGCCCGAGTCCGCCGGCCACCGCGACCTGGAAGCGCTCGCGGGCGATGCTGCGCATGGCTTCAGGATCGATCCCTTCACTCACCGCGATGGTCGTGACCGACACCGAGCGCGACGCCGGCACCGTGGCAAAGAAGCGCAGCGCGCCGGCTTCGCTCCAGCAGTCGACCGCCGCGTGCACGGCGTCCGCGACGCGCCGGTGGCGCGCGAGCACTTCATCCACACCCTCGCGTGCGATGAGCGCCAGCGAAGCCTCCAGACCGAACAACAGGGTTTGCGGCGGCGTACCGCAAAACTTGCGATACGGGAACGGGCTTTGGCGCAGCCGCCAGTCCCAATAAAAACGCGGCGAAGTGTTGCGGCGCGAGGCGGCCATCGCACGCTCGGCAACCGCGACGAAAGACAAGCCCGGAGGCACCATCAGGCCCTTTTGGCTGGCGCCGAGCGCGATGTCGGCCCGCAAGTCGTCCATCGCGAACGGCGCCGCCCCGAGCGATGCCACCACGTCGACGACGAAGAGCGCCGGATGCCCGGAGCGATCCACTGCAGCGCGCAATGCCCCCAGGTCGTTGGTGATGCCGCTGGCGGTGTCGGTGTGCACCACGAACACGGCGACGATGTCACGCGCCGTGTCGGCCCGCAGCACCGCTTCGATCTCGGCCGGGTCGATCGGCAGGCCTTCGGCCCACGGCGTGCGAACCACGCGGCCACCCATCGCCTCGGTCTGCACCGCCCACGATTCGGAGAAGTGGCCGGTGCCCGGCACCAGCACGGTCTGGCCCGGCGCCACCAGGTTGGCGATCACCGCTTCCCAGGCGCCATGGCCGTTCGCGGCGTACATGAAAACGTCGGAGGCTTCGGTTTGCAGAAGCCGTTTCAGGCCCGATTCGCAGGCCGCGATGCACCGGTCGAGCCGCGGATCGGCCAGGTCCATCGGCTGCCGGCTCATCGCGTGCA
>JAQGMP010000462.1 GCA_028292285.1 Variovorax sp.
GCCTGGAACAGCCTGACCCTGATGCTGCTCAAGTACGGCTCGCCGGGCGTGCCCGATCTGTACCAGGGCAACGAGCTGATGGACCTGAGCCTGGTCGATCCGGACAACCGCCGGCCGGTCGACTACGACTGCCGGCAGCGCTGGCTCGAACAACTCGATGCGTTGTCGCGCGCACCGGGCATGGCCGACGAAGTGGCCGCGCTGGCCCGCGCGCCGCACGATGGTCGCGCCAAGCTGTGGGTGATCTGGCGGCTGCTGGCCTTGCGCCGCGACCGTGCTGCGCTGTTTCGCGATGGCAGCTACACCGCCCTTGGCATCGATGGCGCCAGGGCCGAACATGCCATGGCGTTCGAGCGGCGCCTCGACGGCGACGTGATGATCATCGCGGCGGTGCGGCGATTCGCGGGACTCACTGCAACGACAGGCCCGGACAGCGGCGTGCCGGCGTTGCCGGGCGCCGAGGTCTGGCAGGGCACCTTGCTTCGCATGCCGAATGCAGCCGAGGGCAGTGCATGGGAAAACCTGCTGACCGGTGAACGACTGGTCGTCGAGCAGGGCGCGCTGCAGCTGTCATCGCTGTTCGGCAAGTTCCCCGGCGCGGCGCTGGTGCCGTGGTCGGACCGGCCGATTTGAGCTACTGCTATCGGCGCGCCGATAGCAGCAGCGTCAACGCCAGTCGATCAAAGCAAGTCGCTCGGTACGAACCACGAGAAGAACAGCAGCTTGAGCCGCACGATCATGCTGGCCTCGGGTTCGTCGTTGAAGACCTCACCGGTGCCGTCGGTGCTGAACCACTGAACCTGGTCGGTGCCGGGCTTCAAACGGAGCCGGTACACGCCTTCGGCTTCGTCGATCTGGAAGGCCTGGATCAGCTGGTAGGCCACCTCGAAGCTTTGTACCCGCACGCCCAGTTCGGTGTTGAGCCGTTCCGACCGCGGATCGAAATTCATCGAGCCGACCAGCACCGACTCGCGGTCGATCATCGCGAGCTTGGCATGCAGCCGGCCGCGAGATTGTGCGAACGCCTTGCGCAGGTTGAGGCTGCGCTTGATCTGCACCGAGCTCACTTCGTACAGCTCGACGCCGAGCTTCAGCATCGCGACCCGGTAGTTGTTGTAGTTGATGTTGACCAGCGGCTCGTCGGTGTCGGCCAACGAGTTGGTGGCCACGGTGAGTTGAATGCCGCGCTCGCGCAGGCGCTTGATGTGATCGATGCCTTCTTCACCCGGAATGAAATACGGCGAGATCACCACGATGCCCGACTTCGCCGTGTCGAACAGTGCGTGGGTGCGGTCGGCCAGCGTTTGCGGTGTGCTGAAGCGCCCGGTGATGGAGCTGCCGCTGCCTTCGTCGAGCGCCTTCAGCGGGCTGTCGGCGGCTGCTGCGGCCGCGGCACGGATGAGGTCGAAGCGGCCTTGCGCAAAGGCCGCGCCGATGGGCGCGTCGCCGAACATGTCTGCGTCGGACACCGGCGGCGGCAGGGGTGCCAACGCGGGCGCGGTCAGCGCCTCGAAGCGGGCACGCAGCTGTTCCTGCGGCGCGTTCGGCGCCACGATGCGCGTCAGCGAATAGACGACCTCGCTGTTCCAGTAGGTGTCGAACAGGGCCGACAGCTCGGCTACGACGGGCCCCGCCAGCATCAGGTCGAGGTCGATGAAGTTGTCGCCGGCGCCGCGCAGGAAGTATTCGTCGGCCAGGTTGCGGCCGCCGGCGATCGCCACCGCACCGTCGGCCACGAACAGCTTGTTGTGCATGCGGTGATTGAGCCGGCGGAATTCGCTGGCAAAGCTGATCCAGCGCGTGGCCATGCTTTCGCGGCCGGAAGCGAAGGGATTGAACAGGCGCACTTCGACGTTGGGGTACGAGGCCAGGCCGAGCAGCATCGGGTCGAGGCCAGCCGTATAGAAATCGTCCAGCAGAAGGCGCACCCGCACCCCGCGCAAGGCGGCGTCGCGCAACTCGCGAAGAATCAATTTGCCGGTCTTGTCGTTGCCGAGCAGGTAGTACTGCAGGTCGAGCGACGACTGGGCATGGCGGATGAGCTGCAGCCGCGCGTCGAGTGCGAAGTCGGCCTGCGGCAGGGCGCGAATGCCCGACAGCGCGGTTGCACCGTCGGCGGGCTCGGCACGGTAGGGCGCGGTCATGCGCCCGAGTTCGGTCGCGCTCGATGCCGCGATGGCATGCACCGGCGGCGCGGTCGAGGGCGCTGGCAAACTGGCACAGGCGTTGAGCAGCAGCACGGCCAGGGCGAAGGCCCAGCGCCAGAGCGACGAACTGCGGTAAGAGAAGGTGCGCATGCAGATCCGGCGGTTGCAAACGTTGAAGGGGACGGGATGGTAGCGGTCGGGGAACCGGAGCATATGCGCGTGTGGAGGCCTGAAGCAAAATCGAATCCATGAAACGACACATGCTGAAGGTCGCCGCCCTCCAGTCGGTCGCGGCGCTGTGGGTGCAGGGGCTCGGTGCCGCGTCGGCCTTGGCACAAACGGATGCCGGAGCAAACGCAGTGCCGGCGCTGCCTGCGATCACCGTGTCGACGCCGCGCGGTGCCGCCTCGCCTTTCGATGTGGCGGGTTCGGTCGACCGGGTCGACGGCAGCGACCTGCGCAACGACAAGCTGCAGGTCAATCTCTCCGAGAGCTTGGGCGCCGTGCCCGGCCTGCTGGTGCAGAACCGCCAGAACTACGCGCAGGATCTGCAGCTGTCGGTGCGCGGTTTCGGCGCCCGCTCGACCTTCGGAGTGCGCGGCGTGCGCATCTACGTCGACGGCATCCCGGCCACGCTGCCCGACGGGCAAGGCCAGACGTCGAACATCGACATCGGTTCGGCCGATCGCGTGGAGGTGCTGCGCGGTCCGTTCTCGGCGTTGTACGGCAACTCGTCGGGCGGCGTGATGCAGGTCTTCACCGAAGACGGCGAAGGCGCGCCCAAGCT
>JAQGMP010000506.1 GCA_028292285.1 Variovorax sp.
GCGTTGTCACGCCGCAGTCACTGCCGTTTTTTGCGGCAATGCGACAATCGAAGGCTTAATGACAAGCTCCTTCTCCAATCTAATGCTGGCGGAACCGCTGGCGCGCGCCGTAGCCGAAATGGGCTACGAGACCATGACACCCATCCAGGAGCAGGCCATTCCGGTCGTGCTTTCGGGCCAGGATGTGATGGGCGCCGCCCAGACCGGTACCGGCAAGACGGCGGCGTTCTCGCTCCCGTTGCTCCAGCGCATGCTCAAGCACGAAAACGCCTCGACCTCGCCCGCCCGGCATCCGGTGCGTGCCCTGGTGCTGCTGCCCACGCGAGAACTCGCGGTGCAGGTCGCGCAACAGGTCGAGCTCTACGCCAAGTACACCAATTTGCGCAGCGCGGTCGTGTTCGGCGGCATGGACATGAAGCCGCAGACGCTCGAGCTCAAAAAAGGCGTCGAAGTACTGGTGGCTACGCCCGGCCGGCTGCTCGACCACATCGAAGCCAAGAACGCGGTGCTGAACCAGGTCGAATACGTCGTACTCGACGAAGCCGACCGCATGCTCGACATCGGTTTCTTGCCCGATCTGCAGCGCATCCTGAGCTATCTGCCCAAGCAGCGGATCACGCTGTTGTTCTCGGCCACCTTCTCGCCGGAAATCAAGCGGCTCGCCAGCAGCTATCTGCAGAATCCGGTGCTTATCGAAGTGGCCCGGCCCAACGAAACGGCGTCGACCGTCGAGCAGCATTTCTACAGCGTGAGCGATGACGACAAGCGCCGCGCGCTCAAGCAGATCGTCAAGCAGCGCGGCATCACGCAGGCTTTCGTCTTCGTCAACAGCAAGCTCGGTTGCGCCCGTCTGGCCCGTTCGCTCGAACGCGAGGGCCTGAAGACCACGGCGCTGCACGGCGACAAGAGTCAGGACGAACGTCTGAAGGCGCTCGACTCGTTCAAGAAGGGCGAAGTCGATTTGCTGGTGTGTACCGACGTTGCGGCGCGCGGCCTCGACATCAAGGACGTGCCGGCGGTTTTCAACTTCGACATCCCGTTCAACGCCGAAGACTACGTGCACCGCATCGGCCGCACCGGCCGCGCCGGCGCCTCGGGTCTTGCCGTCAGTTTTGCCAGCGGCGGCAACGATGCGCGCCTGGTAGCCGACATCGAAAAACTGATCAAGACCAAGATCGAACTCGAAGCGATCGAATTCGAAGAAGACACGCCGCGCGGCCGCATCAACGACGGTCGCCGTCATTGGCGCGAAGAGGGCGAAGCCGGCGATGCACGCGATGTGCTCGACCAGCCGCGCGAACGTGCTGCCGACAATGGCGGCGGCGGCAATTTCGAGACGCGCGATCGCAGTGATCGCAGTGATCGCAGCAATGAGCGAGTCAGCGAAGCGCGGCCGCCGATGCGGGGCGGCGGACGTCCGCATCGCGGCCCGCCGATGTCGCGCGACCCGTTTTTCGACAAGCCGTACGAGCCGGGCCAGCCCGACGCGACGCCGGCTTGGGAGGCAGCCGCCAAGGCAGCGCCTTCACGCGGGATTTCGGCCAACATCAAGACCAAGCGCAAGGTCGCGGCGCTGTTCAAGACCAGCGAACCGACGAGCTGAATGGACCGCAACCGGGTCGGGCTGACCCGGGTCGATCACGAAAGCCGGGCTAGACGCCCGGCTTTTGCGCTTCTGCGCAGTGCACCTGAATCAGCTCGCGCTCGTCCAGCGTCGCGCCGATGCGCACCGCGCTGAGGCAGCCGCCCCACACGCAGCCGGTATCGGTCGACAGCAGGTCGGGCCGCGAGACGTAACCCAGGGTCGACCAGTGGCCGAATGCCAGCGTCGCGGCGGCGGTTTTGCGGCCGGGGACGTCGAACCACGGCATGAAGCCGTCGGGCGCCGTGGCGGCACCGTCCTTGGCGTCGAAATCCATCACGCCCGCAACCGAACAAAAGCGCAGCCGGGTCAGTGCGTTGACGATGACGCGCAGCCGTGCGCTGCCGGTGAGCGAATCGCTCCACTGCGCCGGCTCGTTGCCGTACATCGTCATCACGAATTCGTTGAGTGCCGGCCCGCGCAGCACCGACTCGACCTCCGATGCGAGAGTCAAGGTGTCCGCCACGTTCCATTGCGGCAGCACGCCGGCGTGCACCATGAGCAGATCCTTGCCGCCGATGCTGCGGTGCAGTGCCATCGATCGATGGCGCAGCCAGTCGAGCATCGCTTCACTGTCGGGCGCGGCGAGCAGCGGCGCCAGCGTGTCCTTGCGGCCGGCCTTGCGCGCACCGTGGGCGATGCCGAGCAGGTGCAGATCGTGGTTGCCGAGCAGCGCATCGGCGGCGTTGCCGAGCGCATGCACGCGGCGCAGCACGGCCGCCGAATCCGGCCCGCGGTTGACCAGGTCGCCGAGCAATACCACGCTGTCGCGGCTCGCAGAAAAGTCGATCTTGTCGAGCAGGTGCTGCAACGCGTCGTCGCAGCCCTGTACGTCACCGATAAGGTAGAGTGCCATGCTCCCCATTCTCACCCGCGTCCATGGATGTTTTTCTGCTGGCCTTGTTGACCACGCTCAACGCGTTGTTCTCCATGTCCGAAATGGCGCTGTCGACCAGCCGCCGCGCGCGGCTCGCCGCCATGGCCGAAACGGGTGACGCCGGCGCCGCCGCAGCGCTCAAGCTGATGGAAGACCCCACGCAGTTTTTGTCGAGCGTGCAGATCGGCATCACCTCGATCGGCATGCTCAGCGGCATCGTCGGCGAGGCCGCTTTTGCGGCGCCCTTGTCGGTGTGGATGGAACACCTCGGCATGCGCTCGGGGACCGCCAGCATCGCATCGACGGCGGTCGTGGTCGCCTGCATCACCTTCTTCACGATCATCTTCGGCGAGCTGGTGCCCAAGCGCATCGGCCAGCTCTACCCCGAGCCGGTGGCGCGCTTCGTGGCGCGGCCGATGCGCTGGCTGGCCAGGGGCGCCAAGCCATTCGTGCTGCTGTTGTCGGGCGCGACGGCGGGCATCCTCAAACTGCTGCAGATCGACACCAACTCCGCTCGCGTGGTCACCGAGGAAGAAATTTCGGCCAGCCTCGAAGAGGGCGTCGACGCCGGACTCATCGAGCAGCACGAGCACCAGATGGTGCGCAACGTGTTTCATCTGGACGACCGGCGCCTGTCCTCGCTGATGATTCCGCGCGTCGATATCGAATGGCTCGAAGCCTCGGGGACGGTGGCGTCGAGCCTGCAGAACGTGGCCGCGGCCGGTGCGCTCAATCTCGTGCATTCCTGGTATCCGGTGTGCCGCAATTCGCTGGACGACGTGGTCGGCGTCATCAGCGTCGCGCACCTGCTGCGCCTTGGCCCTGCGTACGAAGGTTCGATCGAAAGCGTGGCCCAGCCCGCATCGTTCGTGCCGGAAACGCTGACCGGCATGGAATTGCTGGAGCAGTTTCGCGAACGCGCCGGCCGCCTGGTTTTCGTGGTCGACGAATACGGCGTGGTGCAGGGCCTGATGACGCCGCGCGACTTGCTCGAAGCCATCACCGGCGAGCTGCAGCCCGGCATGCAGACCGATGCCTGGGCGACGGAGCGCGAAGAGGGTGTGTGGGAACTCGACGGGCTGATGCCCGTGTCGGAACTGCGTGCGCGCCTCGCCATTCGCGAGTTGCCCGACGAAGACCGCGGCCGCTACAACACGGTCGCCGGGCTCTTGATGTCGGTCTCGGGCCAGTTGCCGAAGGTGCACGAGATCATCGAGTGCGCGGGATGGAGCTTCGAGGTGATGGCGCTCGATGGCCGGCGCATCGACAAGGTGCTTGCGCGTGTCGACGCGCAAGTAGAGAAGCCCGGAAAGCGCTGAAGGCGCTATCCGGGCTCCCAACAAGGCTCATCGGCCTTCCCGGCGCCCTGCTTACTTGGCGATGGCGGGTGTCGCTTGCTGAGCCTGCATTGCGGGCTCAGGTCGAGCCATCGTCGAAACCACGCGGCTGTTGAACTTCGATCCGCCGGTCACGTTCTGGTCGGGAGCATGGGCCGTTGCGACTGCGTTGGCATACACCGCGTCAGGGTTGGCGACCGATTTGAAGACTTCCGCACCGCGTGAGCCGCGCGTCACGTTCTGGTTGGGTGCGGCGGCGGTGTTGACGGCTTCGGCATCGACATCGGCACGGTTCTTTACCGAGACATGCGTGTGCACGCCGTCGTAGTTCTCTGCTTGTGCGCCCGTGATGGCAAGGAGGGAGAGCGCGGCTGCGGCGGTGATGATCTGGAGCTTGTTCATACGGTCCTCGAAAATTATTGGTTTGACTGGATTCACTTCGACAGCCCTTGCTGACTGCAGGTCTGTGCAATGAAGTGTCCGGGCGTTCGGGCCGTTTGAATCCGGCCGATCAGAGACACGGTGTTTCTGAGCCGGCAACAATCGAACGCCATTCAGATGGCATTGGGACGGACCTCCAACGCGGCTGTCGCCGATGCAACTCCCGGTCTCTTTTCGGTCGCACAAGGGACGCATTGCCAATGCCTTGATTCGTAGAGTGGCGCTTGCTTCATCTGAAAGGCCACCCCATGCGAGACGCACTCGATGCCATCAATCAAACCGCTTCATTCAATCGCTGGGCCGGCTTCGAAGTCGTGCACGCGGGCAACGGCGAGGCCGAACTGAGCATGGTCTGGCGCGCCGACGACATGGGCCAGTACGCCGGCTTTCTGCATGCCGGTTTGATCGCCGGACTGCTCGACACGGCCTGCGGATTTGCAGCCGCCACGACTTCGGGTCGCGTGCTGGCATCGCACTTCTCGGTCAACTGCCTTGCGCCCGCGGTGGGCCGCCGCTTCGTCGTG
>JAQGMP010000512.1 GCA_028292285.1 Variovorax sp.
TCGTAGAAGTTGCCGCCGGTGGCCGCTGCCTGGCCGCCATCCATCATGATCGACTGGCCCGTGAGCCAGTCGCATTGGCCCGGCGCCATCAGGAAGGCGGCGAGGTTTTGCAGCTCGCTCATCTCGCCGACACGCGCCATCGGGTTGCTGGCCTTGGTCCGCTCGCCCGGTTCTTCGCCGGGGTTCAAGCGCTTGCTCATGCCCTCGGTCGGAATCTCGCCGGGGCCTACGGCGTTGAGCCGAATGCCGAAGCGCGCCCACTCGAGCGCCAGCGATTTGGTCATCACCTCGATGCCCGCCTTGCTCATGGCCGAAGGCACGACATACGGGCCGCCGTTGTCGACCCAGGTGACGATGATGCTCATCACGCTGCGGTACGGGCTGCCCTTCTTCCACTCGCCGGCCTTGGCTTGGGCAACCCAGCGCTTGCCGACGGCTTGCGTCACGTAGAAGCTGCCGTGGAACACGATGTTGGCGACCGCGTCGAAGGCGCGCGGCGACAGGCTTTCGGTCGGGGCGACAAAGTTGCCGGCCGCGTTGTTGACCAGGCCGGTGAGCCCGCCGCCGGTGAACAGGCTTTCGACCATTTCGTCGACCGCCTGTGCGTTGCGGATGTCCACGCCGAAGGTGTCGATGCGCCGTTCCGGAAAGTCCTTGCGCCACTGCGCCGCCGTTTCTTCGAGCACCGACTGGCGCCGTCCGCAGATCGCGACGTCGGCGCCGAGCGCCAGAAACTTTTCGGACATTGACTTGCCGAGACCGGTGCCCCCACCGGTGACGAGGATGCGCTGGCCGGTCATGAGAGCGGGCGTGAACATGGTGTTGTCTCCTTCGTTGTGAAGCGTTGCGCGTCGCCGTGAGCCGGTCAGTCGGGCACGAACTTGCTCTTGAACCGGACCTCGTCGGCGGCGTCTTCGAGCGTGACGAGCTGGCCCATCTTGTTGTCGGCCAGACGGCAGGCCGCAAAGAGGCTGTAGCGGCCCTTGAGGTAATAGCTTTGCATGTCGATCAGCATGTACGGATGCGGCAGGAAAACCTGGTGCTCGAACACGACGCGATGCACGTTCCGCGGCGAAGGGAACAGCTTGTACTCGTCGGTGGCAATGGATTTGGCGGTGGCGATGACGGCTCCAATGGCTAAGTCAGGATGGGCGTTGTCAGAATGGGCGAAACTGTTTTCGAAGAAATGCGCGGTGGCGCGCGATGTGCGCCAACTGTGCCTCGGCAATGGTGCCGCCGAGGTCGACCTCGTCGCCGTTGAGCACCTCGTTGGCGTACGCCATCGCGCGGGCCACAACGTCTTCTTCGGTAACGCCCTGCTTTGCCGCCAGGTCGAGCGCCACGCGCTTCATGGCGCGCTGCGAGAGCACCCACTGGGCCGCAAATGCATCCCAGGCGGAGGCCGCTTCCTTGAACTTGTCGCGCTCGGCGAGGATCTGGTCGAGCGGCTTGGCGAGCAACTCGTTCAGTGACGCGAGCTGCTCCGACATCACCTCGATCTGCGCGTTGGCGGCGAGCAGGGCATCGCCCGCGCCTTCGAGTTTGACGGCGTCGGTCGACGGTTTGCCTGAAGAGGACATGAAAGTGAGTGCAGCCGAAAAAAACGGGAGAAACTGAAAAGAGGTGCGACCTCGACAACCGGATCTTGCGGATCGCTCGAAGAGCGATTGTGGCGCGTGGCCCGTCGGTCCGCAGGCCGCCGGTTCGAAAGCGGGTCGAGCCTAAAGCCCGGCCGGAAAAGTGCTCGGGCCGCCGATCTGCGTGTCGACGTTTTCCGGCCGGCCCGCCATCACGTTCTTGCTGGCGCTCGAAAAGTAGATCACGCAGAACACCAGCGCCACGCAACCGATCAGGGCCAAAAAGCCGAGCCAGTAGACCAGCGCGAGCGTCACCAGCGGTGTGATCAGGAGTACAGCGGTTCTGAGCATGGCGCCATCATCGTGCCACGCGCCGGAAACATTGCGTGACAAAGTCGACACGAGGGTGAAATTCGCCGGCCAACCGACGGCCGGTCAGCCACCCACGAGGGCGCGGTAGGCCTTGCGCGTGGCCGGCGCGACCGAATCGAGCGCCAGCGCATACGAGGTCTGGTGCCGCGCCAGCAGCCGCGCCGACGCCACCGACTTCGACCGGCAAAACCAGTGGCAGGTGTGTTGCATGAGAAACAGCTCGGCCGACATCGTGAAGGCCTTGCGTTTGGGCGTTTGCCCGAGCGCGTTGCTGGCGGCATCGGCAATGCCCTGCGCGTGAATCGCGAAGGCCTTGCGCACGTCGAAGGTCGCGCCGGGAAAAACCCGGTCGGCGAAGGGGAGCGCCAGCGGCAGCTTGCTGGTGCGCGTCTGCGCTTCATCGACGCGCCCGAAGCCTGACGCGAAACGGCCGAACTGATCGGCCAGCGCGGCCTCCGCCGTGTTCAACATGCTCCATATCTGGTCGCGCCGCTCGGCGTCGTCTTCGCCGAGGCAGCGCATATAGCCCTCGGTCAGGTTTTCCATCAGCTTTTCGATCTGGTACTTGCCGAGCTGGCTTCCCAGAAGGGCGATGCGGCGTGCCTGCTCTTTCGATTTGAGGATCCAGGCGACAACGGCGATCAGGATCACCAGAACAAAAATTTCCATGAGAGAACGAAAGCGAAGAAGCGTTGGAACGGGGTTGCAGTGTAGTGAGCGTGAACCGGCGAAAACCGATTACCGGCGTTTCGGCGGCATCGCATGGATCGGATGCGCCGGGCCGCCGGGCTTCATCGGCTTTTCCGGCGACCGCGTGCCCGGCAAGCCGCCGGTGCGCAGCGCGGCGAGGTCGGTCACGCGCAGGCCGCCGTACTCGACGCGAATCGCGCCCTGCCCTTCGAGCGTGCGCAGCGCTTCGTTCACACGCTGGCGCGACAGGCCGATCAGATAAGCCAGCTCCTGCTGCGTGATGCGCAGCAGCTCGCCGACGCCCGGGAACAGCACCGGGTTGAACAGGGCCGCCAGATTGCGGGCCACGCGCGCGTCGGGGTTGTTCAGCCGGTCGGCCTCGCGCGCCGCGATGAACTGCGCCAGCCGTTCGTTGAGCTGGTTCATCACGAAGCGGTTGAAACCGATGGAATGGTCGAGCAGCCAATGGAATTCGTCGATCGGCAAGCCGGCGACCAGGCTGCGCCGCAGTGCCTGGATGTTGTAGCGGTAGGGCTCGCGCTTCAGTGCCGTGCCTTCGCCGAACCAGCCGCCGGGCGGCAGGCCGCTGTAGGTCAT
>JAQGMP010000071.1 GCA_028292285.1 Variovorax sp.
TGATCTTCGCGGCCATCGTGGTGTTCGCGGCCATCGCCGGCACCATCGCGACCGGCGGCTGGGTCGCCAGCATGAAGTCGATCACGCCCGACCTGAGCCGGCTCAATCCGCTGTCGGGCATCGGCAATCTCGTATCGAAGCAACAGCTCGTCAACGTCGCCAAGCTGGTCTTCATGTCGGCGCTGCTCGGCACCGTCGGCTACATGTTCGCGGCGGGCTCGCTGCACACCATCGCGCAACTTGCGATGCAGCAGTCGCCCGCCGGCCTCGCGGCGCTGGGCGACTGGCTGGTGTCGGGCATGAGCCTGGTGATGCTCGTGGTGCTGGCCGCGGCGGTGATCGACGTGCCGCTGCAAAACCACTTTCATCGTGCCAAGCTGAAGATGTCGCACCAGGAAGTGCAGCAAGAGCACAAGGAAGCCGACGGCAACCCGCACATGAAGGGCCAGATGCGCCGCAACGCGCGCGAGATGGCGCAGCGCAGCAGCATCACCGCCGTGCCGCGCGCCGACTTCATCCTGATGAACCCGACGCACTTCGCCGTGGCGATGCGCTACGACGAGCAAACGATGAGCGCGCCGCAAGTGATCTCCAAGGGTGCCGATCTGCTCGCCATGAAGATCCGCGACATCGCCAAGGAGCATTCGATTCCGATCGTGCAGTCGCCGATGCTGGCGCGCGCCCTGTACGCGCACGCCGAGCTCGATCAGCCCATTCCGGCCAGTCTCTTCACCGCCGTCGCGCAGGTGCTGGCCTATGTGTACCGCCTGAAGGCCGCGCTGCGCGGTGAAGCGCCGATGCCGCTGGTCGTGCCGGAGCCGTTCGTGCCGCCGGAGCTCGATCCGCTGAACAAGACGCCGAAGCAACCGAAGAACTCACCGCAACCCGTCGAAGGCACTGAATGAATCCGGACATGATCCGCCAATGGTTCGGTGCGCAGGGCGCGATGTTCCAGCGCGCTGCGGCGCCGTTGCTGGTGGTCGCCATCCTCGGCCTGATGGTGCTGCCGATTCCGCCGTGGCTGCTCGACACTTTCTTCACCATCAACATCGCCGTCGCGCTGATGGTGATGATGGTCGCGGCCTACATGGTGCGGCCGCTCGACTTCGCAGCCTTCCCCTCGGTGCTGCTGCTCACCACGCTGATGCGGTTGTCGCTCAACGTGGCGTCGACACGGGTCGTGCTGCTCGAAGGCCACACCGGACCGGGTGCTGCGGGCGCGGTGATCGAGGCCTTCGGCCACTTTTTGATCGGCGGGAATTTCGCGGTCGGTTTGATCGTGTTCGCGATCCTCGTGGTCATCAACTTCGTGGTGGTGACGAAGGGCGCCGAGCGCATTGCTGAAGTGTCGGCGCGCTTCACCTTGGATGCGATGCCGGGCAAGCAGATGGCGGTCGATGCCGACCTCAACTCCGGCAACATCGACGAGAAGGAAGCGCGGCGCCGTCGCCTCGAAGTGGCCGAAGAAGCCAACTTTTTCGGCGCGATGGACGGTGCATCGAAGTTCGTGCGCGGCGACGCGATGGCCGGCATTCTGATCCTGATCATCAGCGTGATCGGCGGCTTCACCATCGGCGTGCTGCAGCATGGGTTGCCGGTCGGCAAAGCGGCCGACACCTATGTGCTGCTGGCGGTGGGCGACGCATTGGTCGCGCAGATTCCTGGTTTGCTGATCTCCGTTGCCGCGGCCATGGTGATCTCGCGTGTCGGCAAGGAAGAAGACGTCGGCCATCAGATCGTGCAGCAGCTTTTCACCTCGCCGCGCGTGCTCGGCCTCACTGCCGGCATCCTGATCCTGCTCGGCATCATTCCCGGCATGCCGCACGTCGTGTTTCTCGTGATGGGCGGCTTGCTCGGCTACGGCGCATGGATGATTTCACGGCGCCCGCCGCCGGCCGTCGACGCGCCGGCACCGCCGCCCGCGGCCGATGCCGAAGCCACGTGGGACGACCTGCAACCGGTCGACCTGCTCGGCCTCGAACTCGGCTACCGCCTCATCGCGCTGGTCGACAAGAACCGGCAAGGCGATCTGCTCATGCGCATCAAGGGCGTGCGCCGCAAGTTCGCGCAGGAGGTCGGCTTCTTGCCGCCCGCAGTCCACGTGCGCGACAACCTCGAACTGAAGCCGAGCGGCTACCGCGTGACCTTGCGCGGCGTCATGGTAGCCGAGGGCGAGGCCTTTCCCGGCATGTACCTGGCGATCAACCCCGGTGGCATCAGCACGCCGCTGATCGGCACAGCGACGACCGACCCGGCCTTCGGCCTGCCGGCGCACTGGATCGAAGAACGGCAAAAGGAAGCCGCGCAAATGGCCGGTTTTACCGTCGTTGATTCACCCACCGTGATGGCGACCCATCTCTCACACTTGATGCAGGTTCAGGCAGCGCGCTTGCTGAGCCGCACCGAAACCCAACAACTGGTCGAACACGTGAGCAAGCTGGCCCCCAAACTGATCGAAGAAGTCGTACCCAAGCTGGTACCGATCTCGACATTCCAGAAGGTTTTGCAGCTGCTGCTCGAAGAGTCGGTTCATATCCGCGACATCCGCACCATCGTCGAGACGCTGGCCGAGCAGGCCGGCCAGACCACCGACCCGGCCGAGTTGGCCCGCCGCGTGCGCGTGGCGTTGTCGCCGGCCATCGTGCAGCAGATCTACGGCCCGACGCGCGAGCTCGACGTGATCGCCATCGAGCCCGGCTTCGAGCGGCTGCTGGTGCAGGCGCTGGCCAATGCGCAAGCCCCGGCGCTCGACCCCGGCGTGGCTGAACTCTTTACCCGCACCGCGGCCGAAGTCGCGCAAAAGCAGGAAGAGCTGGGCGTCCCCGCCTGCCTGCTGGTGCCCGACGCCATTCGCAGCTCGATCTCGCGCCTGGTGCGCCGCGTCGCGCCCCGCCTGCAAGTGCTGGCGCACAGCGAAATTCCTGAAACCCACACGATCCGCATCGGCCCGATCCTTCGAGGTGCATCCGCATGAACATTCAACGATTTCTCGCACCGACCGCCCGCGAGGCACTGGCCAAGGCGCGCGCCGCCTTCGGTGACGACACGCTGATCTTGTCGAACCGCCAGGTGCCCGACGGCGTCGAAGTCATGGCTGCGACCGAAGCCGCGCTGGCGCTGATCGACAGCAACACGCCCGAGCATGGTTCGCATGGTTCGCATGGGTCGGTCGAAGCCACCCGCTCTGCTCCGGTTCCGGCGCCCAACGCCATGGTCGAAGCCGCCGCCGCGCCCGCGCTGGACATCGGCGTGCAAGCCGACACCGAGCAGCTCGCGATGAGCACGTTGTCGTTCCAGGACTATGTCCGCGAGCGGATGCTGCGGCGTCAACATGAAGCGAGCGCGCCGGCTAACGCAGCCGCAGCGCCGGTCGTTGCAGAAGCCGCGCCGCAAGCCGTACGCGCTCAAAGCGGCAGGCCCGGTCTGCAGGTGCAGTCTTCACCCGTCGTCGCCGTCGCGGTGAACGACTTCATCGCCTCAACTGCGACGCTGGCTGCGGCGCCCGCATCGGCCGCGACCGAACCGACCCCGAACCCCGAGCCGGCACCGCTGCACGTGAACGCCGCAGCCTCGACCGCCGGCGCCATCGCATCGCCCGACCTGATGGCGCAACTGCAGTCGATGAAAGACATGATGGACGAGCGCTTCAGCGCGCTCGCATGGCTCGGCCAGGCGCGGCAAGACCCGATCCAGTCGAACCTGATGTTGAAGCTGGTGCGTGCGGGCTATTCGCCCGGCCTGGCGCGCTCTGTGCTCGAAGCCATGCCCCGATCGCTCGAAGCAGGCGACGCCGTGCGCTGGCTGCTCGAGTCGCTGGAGAACCGGCTCAGCTCCAAGGCGGTGCTGCCATCGATCCCGGAAGAGGGCGGTGTCTTCGCATTGATCGGCGCGACCGGCGTCGGCAAGACCACCAGCGCCGCCAAGCTCGCCGCACTCGGCGCGCAGATGCACGGCGCTGCCGGCGTCGGCCTCATCACGCTCGACACGCAACGCGCCGGTGCGCACGAACAACTGCGCGCGCACGGCCGCAGCCTCGGCCTGGTCGCGCATCTGGCGCACGACCGCGCGGCGCTGCAGGAGCTGCTCAGCCTGCTCTCGGCCAAGAAGGTCGTCATCATCGACACCGCCGGCGTGGCACCGCACGACCCGCGTCGCCGCGACGTGCTCGACATGGTCGACCTGCCGTCGGTGAAGCGCGTGCTGGTGCTTAACGCCGGCGCGCATGGCGACACGCTCGAAGACATGGCCATCGCATTCAAGCTCGGCGGCACGCGCCAGGCCATCGTGTCGAAGATCGACGAGGCCGCCAAGCTCGGCCCGGTGCTCGACGTGCTGATGCGCCATGAGTTCACCGTGCGCGGCATCGGCAACGGCCAGCGCGTGCCCGAAGACTGGAAGGTCGGCGATGCACGCGGCCTCGTCCGCGCCTCGATGCAGGCGGCCCAACGCTCGGCCTTCGATCCGAAGCCGGTCGACATGCCCTGCTACTTCTCACCGGCCGACTGCGGCGCCTGAACTTCGACGCAATGCTCGCTGCTACCGCTTCCCAGATGTACAACCCCCAAGGCCGACTCGACCGCGACGGTTTGATCCGCCAGTACGTGCCGTTGGTGCAGCGCCTCGCGCACCACATGATCGCCAAGCTGCCGGCCAACGTCGAACTCGACGACCTGATCCAGGTCGGCATGATCGG
>JAQGMP010000074.1 GCA_028292285.1 Variovorax sp.
GAGGATCGCGTCGAGCTCCAGCAACTGGCCGGCGTTGTTGCCGTCGGCGCTCTTGACGTTGGAGCTGATCAAAAGCCCGGCGATGCCGGCGCACATGCCGCAGAACGCATACGCGCCGACGATCAACTGCCGCGACTGGATGCCCGCCACGCGCGCGGCCGTCGGGTTGATGCCGACTGCCTGGATGAAGAGCCCGAGGGCCGTCCGCGTGATCGCCAGGTACAGCAGCACGAAGACGGCAGCGGCGATGAAGAGCGAGAACGGCAGACCCAGCAAATAGCCGCTGCCGAGAAAGAAGTACGGCGTGTAGTAGATCGTGATGATCTGCCCGCCGGTGATGAGCTGCGCGATGCCGCGCCCGGCGACCATCAGGATCAGCGTCGCAATGATCGGCTGCATGCCGACCTTGGCGACCAGCAGGCCGTTCCAGACGCCGCACACCAGCGCGAGCGCGATGGCCGCGACGATGGCGAGCGACATCGGAAAGCGCGTGACGTTGCCCGCCACCGAGCCGCCGATCATCCAGCCCGCCACCGAGGCGGCAATCGCCACCACCGCACCGACGGAAATGTCGATGCCGCGCGTGGCGATGACCAGCGTCATGCCGAGCGATACCAGCATCAGCGGCGCCGCGCGGTTGAGGATGTCGATCAGGCTGCCGTAGAGATGGCCGCCGCGCACTTCGATGTGCAGGAAGCTGGCATTGAAGGCGGTGTTGAGCGCGAGCAAGAGCAACAAGGTGATCACCGGCCAAGCGAGCCGGTGGCGCATGACGGCGGCGAATTTCCCGGTCGATGGCAGCGCGTCAGACATGTGAGCCAGGTCAGACATGCTCGGCCGCGATCATTTCGTAGACCTCGTCTTCGGTGCTGCCGGCCGGCAACTCGCCGACCTTGCGGCGGTCGCGCAGCACGGCGATACGATGCGCTACCCGCACCACCTCGCTCATCTCCGACGAGATGAAGATGACCGCCATGCCCGCTTTGGCAAGCTGCAGCATCTGCTCCATGATTTCCTGCTTGGCCGCGACATCGATGCCGCGCGTCGGCTCGTCGAGGATCAGCAAGCGAGGTTTGGTCGCGAGCCAGCGCGCGATCATCGCCTTCTGCTGGTTGCCGCCCGACAGCAAACCGATGGGCGTTTCGACGCTCGCCGTCTTGATGCCGAGCGAGGCGACGAAGCGCTCGGCCAGCGCCGTCTGCTCGGTGCGCGACAAGAAGCGCCGCGTTCCGAGCCGTGCCTGCAACGCGAGCGCGATGTTCTCACGCAGCGACAGCTCGGCGACGATGCCATCGGTCTTGCGCTCTTCGGGGCACAGCGCCAAGCCTTCGCGAATCGCATCGGCCGGGCTCGCGAACGTGACGGTGCGGCCGTCGATCTTGAGCACGCCGCGGTCGGGCGTCTCGAGTCCGAACAACAAGCGCGCGAGCTCGGTGCGGCCAGCGCCGAGCAGCCCGGCGACGCCGACCACCTCACCGGCCCGCACGCGCAAATCGGTCGCCTGCAACTGGCCCGCTTGCCCCAACCCTTCGGCTTGCAGCAGTGCCGTCCCCGATTCATCGAAGGCCGGCAATGCCGCCGGCCGCGCAGATTGCGCCGCCAGCTCGCGGCCGAGCATGGCGGCGATGAGCGCTTGTGGCCCGAGATCGGCCGCGCGCCATTCGCCGACCCAGCCGCCGTTGCGCAGCACGGTGATGCGGTCCGACACCGCATACACCTGGTTCAAAAAGTGGGTGACGAACACGATCGCCAGCCCCTCGTCGCGCAGGCGCCGCAGCACCTCGAAGAGCTTGCCGACTTCGTCGTCGTCCAGGCTCGACGTCGGCTCGTCCAGGATCAGCACCTTGGCCGACACGCCGAGCGCACGGGCAATGGCAACCAGTTGCTGCACCGCCACCGGATAGCTCGACAGCAGCCGCGTCACGTCGATGTCGAGCCCGATGCGCGCCAGCAGCTGCTTCGCGTCGTGGTTGACCGCGGCCCAGTCGATGCGCCAGCCCTGCGCCATGCCGCACCGCGGATAGCGCCCGGCGAACACGTTCTCGGCGACCGACAGATTCGGACAGAGGTTCACTTCCTGGTAGACGGTGCTGATGCCCAACTGCTGCGCCTCCAGCGGCGAGCCGGGCCGAATCGTTTCGCCGGCCAGCCGCATCTCGCCGCCGCTGGACGCGAGCACGCCCGTCAGCACCTTGATGAGCGTCGATTTGCCGGCACCGTTCTGCCCCATCAGCGCATGGATTTCGCCCGGGTACAGCTTGAGCTGCACGTCGCGCAGCACGCTGATGCCGGCGAACTCCTTGTGGATGCCGGAGAGCTCAAGGACCGGCGTGACGGGCGCGTCGGGTGTGGCAGCGGATGCGGTCATGCTGGCTCGCGGCGAATCACTTGAACTTGCTTCACTTGTTCTTGTTATAGACATCGATGAACACCGCAGCCAGCAGCACCAGCCCCTTGATGACCTGCTGATAGTCGATGCCGATGCCGAGGATCGACATCCCGTTGTTCATCACGCCCATGACGAAGGCGCCGATGACCGCGCCCATCACCTTGCCGACGCCACCCGAGGCCGACGCACCGCCGATGAAACAGGCGGCGATGACGTCGAGCTCGAAGCCCAGCCCGGCCTTGGGCGTCGCGGTGTTCAGCCGCGCGGCGAACACCAGCCCGGCCAGCGCGGCCAGCACGCCCATGTTGACGAAGGTAAGGAAGGCCAGCCGCTGCGTCTTGATGCCCGACAGCCGCGCCGCCTTTTCGTTGCCGCCGAGCGCGTAGATGCGCCGGCCGATGGTGGTTCGGTTGGTGACGAAGTCGTAGGCGACGATCAGCACCGTCATCACGATCAGCACGTTGGGCAGGCCCTTGTACGACGCCAGCAGGTAGCTCAGGAAGAGGATGACGCCGGCGAAGAAAACGTTCTTGACCAGGAAGAAGGCGTAGGGCTCCTGGTCCATGCCGTACTTCGCCAGCCTGGCGCGGCCGCGCAGCTTGAAGAACAGCAGTGCCGCCGCGGCGATGGCGCCGAGCACGATCGATGTGGTGCGCAGCTCTTCACCACCGAACACATCGGGAATGAAGCCTGAGCTCAGTCGCTGGAACTCCACCGGAAACGGTCCGACCGACTGCCCTTCCAGCAGCGCCAGCGACAACCCCTTGAAGACCAGCATGCCCGCCAGCGTGACGATGAACGACGGGATGCGAAAGAACGCCACGAACCAGCCTTGCGCCGCGCCGATGGCACCGCCGGCAATGAGGCAGACGATGGTCGTCGGCACGAAGTGCCAGTGGTACTCGACCATCAGCACGGCGGCCAGCGCACCGATGAAGCCGCACACCGAGCCGACCGACAAATCGATGTGCCCCGCCACGATCACCAACAGCATGCCGAGCGCCATGAT
>JAQGMP010000544.1 GCA_028292285.1 Variovorax sp.
TGCCGTGGGGCGTGCTGCGCGACGACGGCCTGGTGCGCATGGTGCTCGACACCACCAGCGCGTTCACCAGCGCCTTGCCGACGCCGTTGCTGAGCGCCTGGCGCTGGATGCGCGGCGGCTTCGGCGATCCCAACGCGCGGCGCTGGCGTGCCGGCAGTTTCGAAGGGCTCTGCTACACGCCGCTGTCGACCTCGCATCACACGCGCATCGGCACGCGCGAACGGCTGACGGATGTACGAAAACGCCATCCCGGCCGCCTGCACATCGAGTTCGACGCGCTCGCCACGCGCGTGCTGTTCGCCGAGGACGGCAGCGCACGCGGCATCGCCTACCTCAAGGGTGCGCGCCTGTACCGCGCCCATGCAACGCCGAGCGTCGCAGCCGGCGAGCATTGGCAAGTGCAGGCGCGCCGCGAGGTCATCCTGTGCGGCGGCGCCTTCAACACACCGCAGTTGCTGATGCTGTCGGGCATCGGTGCGGCCGACCATTTGCGTGAGCACGACCTCGCTGTCAAGGTCGACTTGCCCGGCGTCGGCAGCAACCTGCAAGACCGTTATGAAGTCGCGCTGACGCACACGATGCGGCAGCCATGGGAGGTGCTGGAAGGTGCGCGCTTCGAGCGCGGCGACCGCCTGTGGCAACGCTGGAACAGGCGACGCGGCGGCATGTACGCGTCCAATGGCGCCGCGCTGGGGCTGGTGAGCCGGTCGCGCGAGGCGCAGCAGCCAGGGCAGGAACCCGACCTCTTTTGCATGGCGCTGCTGGCGCGCTTCGAAGGCTACTTCGACGGTTTCTCGAAGCTCATCGGCGAGCGCACCGACCAGCTCACCTGGGCCGTGCTCAAGGCGCACACCGAGAACCGCGCCGGCACCGTGCGGCTGCGCTCGGCCGACCCGCGCGACATGCCGCTGGTCGACTTCGCCTACTTCGAAGAAGGCAGCGACGCCGCCGGCAACGACTTGCGCGCGGTCGTCGAAGCGATGACGCTGGTGCGCAGCATGACGAAGCCGCTGATCGACACCGGCTGGATCGAGAAAGAAACCGCGCCCGGCGCCGAGGTGCAGACCGACGCCCAACTCGCGCAGTACGTGCGCGACACGGCCTGGGGCCACCACGCATCGTGCTCGTGCCCGATCGGCCCGATGGATGCGGGCGGCGTGCTCGACAGCGGGCTCACGGTGCATGGCGTGCCGCGCCTGCGCGTGGTCGACGCATCGGCCTTTCCGCGCATCCCCGGCTTCTTCATCGCGGCCGCCGTCTACATGCTGGCCGAGAAGGCCGCCGACATGATTCTGGCCGACAGCGACCGCATACATCCTTCGGCAAATTGACGCTTCGGCGGGGCGGGTCGAGACTGGTCGATGCCGGGTGATCCCACCCGCACGCGAAAGGAAAAAGCCATGGCGTACGACGTACCTCGACTGCTGGCCATGTCGCAGCAACAGCTCGACGACCTGTTCACCGCGAGCCCTCCCGGCGACATTCCAGATGGCGAGGCGCAGGGCACGGCCATCGTCGCGCCGGGGTCCCGGTTCAGCGACGACATCGCTGCCTTCGTGAAGGGCATCGCCTGGCAGGGCAAGGTGTTCGACCGATCGAAGGGCCTGCTCAAGAACAAGGTGTCTGCCTTCGGCGTGCAGGCCATCGTCGCCAAGGTCTACAAGGACGCGAGTTGGCTCGACGGCAAGGAATGCATCGTGCTCGACTACGCCGACACCTCGGTGGTGGCGCAGTGGATTCGAGACGAGATTCGCTTGATCAGCCCCGGCCTCTACCTCGGCAAGGTGTACTGGGGCAAGAAGCGGCTGATCGATTTCTGCCTGCAGTTCTGATGATGCGGTGACGCCCCAATCGCACTTCATGGTGGTCGCGCCGATCGCCGTCGGCCAGCGCGCGGCGCTCGACAACCTGCTGGCCACGATGAACACGCAGCCCGGTGTGTGCGACCCGTCGAATGCACTGGTGCCGTTCGGCGAATTTACGCGGCTGCACTTCGCACGCTTCGTGATCCTCGACGACACCACACGCGGCGACCTCGCCGCCTTCGGCCTGCCGCATCCGCCGGTGCCGACCTACCTTGTCTTCATGGGCGATTGCGATGGGCCGGGCCGCGCACAACTGGCCGAGATCGCGCAGCGCGCAGAAGCGGGACTGCGGCGCATCTTCGCGGCGTGTGAGGGCTTCGACGCTGCTGCCGACTTGCTGGCATGGATGGCGGCGCACGACCTGCCGGTGGCGGCGCGCTACGTGAACTGGCTGGGCCGTACGGTGCAGCAGGTGCGCCAGGAGCATGCGTTGCAGCAGGCGTTGACGGCGCGTACGCGTCGCGCACCTTTCGCCGCCGTGCCCGATCCACAGGCCATGCGGCGCAACTTGCGTGCGCATGTGGTGGCCGAGCAGCAGGCCGGCCGGTTGTCGTTAACTGCAGCGCCGCCGACGCCGCTCGCCTGGCAGCTGCGCAACCTCGCCCATGCGATCGGCCTGCCGCTGATCGCGTTGCTGGCGCTGCCCTTCTTCATCGTGCTGTCGCCGTGGCTCGTCGTGATGTTGCGCAAGCGCGAGACCAGCGACCCCGAGTTTTGCCCACCCCCCGAC
>JAQGMP010000566.1 GCA_028292285.1 Variovorax sp.
CGACGGCGTCTTCGCGCTGATGCTCGAGCTGGCGCGCAAGCACGGCACGGCCTTAGTGATGGTCACGCACGACGAAACGCTGGCGACGCGCTGCGACCGCGTGTTGCGGCTCGTCGCCGGCCGGCTAGCCGACAGACCTTTTCAGGGCAGCATTTCGGCTTTCGGCTGCAAGTCCGATAGTCCGGGCCGTTGCGCAAGACGCGACCTGATCGCGGCGATTGCCTCGTCCCGCGCCGAGCGGGTCGACCATTGGAGCCGTTCGGTTTCCTCAATGGCGCTGAGGTCGATCCAGCCGGAAATGTCGAATGAAACCTTTCGTTCAACTTGCGGTTTTGTATCCAAAGGTTTCATACTCGGGGGTTACTGCTGACTCCTCGAGACCCCCACCGTATGACGAATTTTTCAGCGCGTTGCGGCGTACGATCGACGCGCTCGTGGCGTCGGCCCGGCCTGTTCCTCGCGTGCCTCGGCCTGGTGCTCTCGGCGCTCTCTGCGCAAGCACAGGTGAAGATTCTCGTGAACCCCGGCGACCAGGGAGAGCAGTCGCGCGGCGTCACCATGACCACATGGCGCAACGTTGTCGAGCAAGTGCTTCGCAAGGAGCGATTCAACGATTCGTCGATGGCCGGCCTGGCCGACATGACCAGCGACCTGAGCGCCACGCGGGCGCGTATTCCCGATGTGGTCGTCGGCCCCGCCCACCTTATCGGCTCGGCCTTGCGCTACGGGTACACGCCGGTGGCGCAACTCGATGCGCGCTCGCAAGCCGTACTCGTCGTGCCGATCACCAGCCCGATCACGAATTTCCAGCAGGCCGCAGGCAAGCGGCTCGGGCTTCCGATGCAAGACAGCCTGGTCACCTACCTGCTGCGCGGCGAGACAGTGGCTGCGAACACCACGATCAAACGCCACTTTCGTGACCTCTACGAAACGCGCTATCAGGACGCGCTGCTGGTTTGCCTGCAGATCGGGCGCTGCGACGTGGTGGGCGTCGAGAAGGCGACCTACGAAAAGTGGATCGCCGCAGGGGGCCAGGTCAAGATGATCATGGAATCGCGCGAAGTGCCCGGCCTGAGCCTGGCCATCAAGGACGGCTCGAAGATTTCGGTCGATGCATTCCGCAGCGACCTGGCCGAGGCGGTCGCCACCGGCACCAAGCCGGTTCGTGCAACGCCGCAAGACTTCACGTACGTTTCGACGCTCGGCTATTTCACGCCGCGCGCGTTGGCCGGCGCCAAAGTGGTCGACGCCAAGACCGTCGCCGCCATGCTGTCGGCCCATACTGCGCGCTACATCGACACGCGCAACGATGCCGAATTCAATGAAGGCCACGTGCCCGGTTCGGTGCTGGTGCCGTATGTCGAGAAGTCTGCAAAAGATCCAGACTTCGCACCGGATGCCGATCAGTTCAACGTCGCTCAACTAGGGCCCGACCACGATGCCGTGCTGGTGTTCGGCTGCAACGGGCCCGAATGCTGGAAGAGCCACAAGGCCAGCATCGCCGCGCTGAAAGCCGGCTACAAAAACGTCAACTGGTTCCGCGGCGGTTTGCCTGAATGGCGGGCGGCCGGCCTCGCGGTCGACGCCAACGTCAAGTGAGGACTCGGGCGCCGGCAGCGGCGCGAGTCCTCACGATTTACGATCGGCATCGCTGCATCGACATCCCTTCACGAAAGCCTTCCCAATGACAGACCTTCCGTTCGCACGAAGCCCCATGCGCCGTGCCCTGCTGACCGGCACCGGCGCAGCCATCGCCACCGGGGCTTTCGGCTCGCTGCGTTCTGCCCGGGCGCAAGGCGCGCCTGTGCGGCCGCTGCCCGGCTATGCGTCTTTCAAAGACGCCGGTTCGATGATCGTGCACAGCGCCAACACCATCGAGACGCGCCGCGGTGCGGCCGGCAACGGCGCTTTGACGACGGTCAACCAGCTCTACGTGCGCAACAATCTGACGCCGCCGAATGCCGACATCGTCGCCAGGGCCGACGAGTGGGCCGTACAGATCGAAGGTGTGCGCCGGCCCAAATCCCTGACCGTTCGCGAGCTGAAAGCCATGCGCACCGAGCGCGTCGCGATGGTGCTGCAATGCAGCGGCAACGGCCGCGGCATGTTTCCTTCCAAGCCGAGCGGCACGCCGTGGCAAGTCGGCGCAGCCGGCTGCGTGATGTGGACCGGCGTGCCCGTGCGCGATCTCGTGCATGCGGCCGGTGGCGTGCTGCCCGGCATGCTGTTCATGACCGGCACGGGTGGCGAAGTGCTGCCGGCCGGTGTCGATGCCAAGTCGCGAGTCGAGCGCAGCGTGCCGGCCGCGGCGATGGAAAACGCCGTGCTCGCGTGGGAAATCAACGGCCAGCCGATTCCGCTGGCGCATGGCGGTCCGCTGCGCCTCGTGGTGCCAGGCTTTACCGGCGTCAACAGCGTCAAGTATGTGAAGAAGCTGGCCTTCACCGCAGCCGAAAGCGACTCGTCGATCCAGCAAACCGACTACCGCATGACGCCGGCAGCCGAAGCGTCGATGCGGCCGACCGATCCTTCGGTGTGGCAGATGCCGCCCAAGTCGTGGATCAACACGCCGCTGGCCGGCGACGCGAACCCGCGTGGCGGCAGCCTGGTGATTCAGGGCGTGGCGTTCGCTGGCGTCAACGCAGTGAAGCAGGTCGATGTGTCGGTGGATGGCGGCAAGACCTGGCAGCGCGCTGCGTTGGTCGGACCCGACCTCGGGCGCTTTGCCTGGCGTCAGTTCGAGCTGCCGGTTCAATTGCCTGCCGGCCGCTATGTGCTGGCCAGCCGAGTGACCGATGTGCGCGGCAATGTGCAAGTCGAGAACCGGGTCGAGAACAAAGCCGGCTACCTCAACTCCAGTTGGCGCGATCACGCTGTTTCGATCACGGTCGCCTGAAGCGATGCGTGTTCGGACTTTTGCGGCCACTGCGGTACGTGGCCTCACGCTGTTGTCGCTCTTGACATCGATCGCATCGATCGATGCACATGCCCAATCAGGGTCCGACGAGGGACGCAAGCTGTTCGTTGATGGCGTCGCGCCGTTGCCGGCGTGCGCGCTCTGTCACACGCTGAAAAAAGCGGGTGCGACCGGCCAGATCGGTCCCGACCTCGACGACCTTCGGCCTGACGCCGGCCGTGTCGAGAAAGCCATGCGCAACGGCATCGGCCCCATGCCGTCTTTCAAAGCGCTGACCGAGGCGCAGATCAAGAGGCTGGCTGATTACGTGGCGGCAGCAGCAGGCGCGCCTTAGTTATCGAATGCGAGGCTGCCGCACATCACACGCGGCGCCCCGCTTTCGGCCTACCCAGGCGTCACTTCTCCCTACTTCGGCTTGTAAGCCACCACGTCGATCTCGACCTTGGCGTCGACCATCAGCCGCGCTTCCGTGGTCGAGCGGGCCGGCCGGCCTTCCGCACTGAAGTAGCTCATGTAGATGCGGTTGAAGGCACCGAAATCGCGCGCGTCCTGCAACCACACGGTGCTTTTGCAGACGTCGTCGAGCGTCGCACCGGCCAGCGCGAGCACGGTCTTCAGGTTTTCCATGACCTGCCGCGTCTGCGCTTCGATGCCGCCGACCACGATCTCGCCGTTGCTGTCGGCAGGCACCTGGCCCGACACGTAGATGAAGTCGCCGGCACGCACGGCCGGGGAGAAAGGGCGGATCTGACGGTCGGAAGCGGTGGGCGATCCACCGAGGTATTCGAGGGGCATGAAAGACTCCTGCGGACGGGCCGCTCATTTGGTTTTGACGGTTGGCTCTGAAATTCTATTTCAGTAAAAGTATCTCGGCACAGGGTTTATACGGATGATTTGGCACGTTTGGTGCTTCAGAGTACGGCCAGTGCGAAAGTAAATTTCACAAATCCTGAAGCCAAGGAGTTTCGATGCAAGCCACCGACGTAGCCAAATCCATCTTCAAACGCGCCCTCGGTGGCGCTGCCTTGCTCTCGGCGCTTGCCATCGCAGCGACGGCGGCTGCGCCTGCTGCCATGGCCCAGACGCCGCGCAACTACGCCACGCTGGCGATGGTGGCCGAGCCGCAAACGCTCGACCCGATGGCCTCGACCGCCGACCTGGTCGCGACCATCATGCAGCACGTCTTCGAGCCGCTCTACACCTTCGATGCCAAGTGGAACGTGGTGCCGATGCTCGCCGAATCGATGCCGAAAATTTCTGCCGACGGCAAGAGTTATTCGATCACCTTGCGCAAGGGCGTGATGCTGCACAACGGTCGCGAACTCAACGCCGACGACGTGGTCGCGAGCCTGCAGCGCTGGATCGAACAGTCGCCGCGCGGCAAGGCGGTGGGTTCGCAAATCGAGAGCCTGAAGGCCAAGGGCGCCTTGGGCGTCGACATCGTGTTGAAGGCGCCGTATGCGCCGCTGGTGTCGCAGCTCGCGTTGCCGAGCGGCATGGCCGCCATCATGGCGAAAGACTCGATCGCGCAGCCGCTGAAAGATTTCGTCGGCACCGGCCCGTACAAGTTCAAGGAGCGTCAGCCCGACCGCTTCGTCATCCTCACTCGCTTCGACAAATACAGCGCGCGCAAAGAGCCGGCCAACGGCTACGGCGGCAAGCGCGAAGCGCTCATCGAAGAGCTGCGCTTCGTGCCGGTGCCCAACGC
>JAQGMP010000570.1 GCA_028292285.1 Variovorax sp.
ACCCCAGAGTCCCGAGCGCGAACGTTGCAGCAACAGGATCAGCAGCGCGCCGAACACGATCATCTCGAAGTTGCCGGTGCGTCCCAGCAGGCTCGGCAGGATGTCCTGCAGCCACTGCTTCAACACGATGATGACGCCTGCACCCAAAAATGCACCCCACACCTGGCCGGCGCCACCGACCACCGCCATGAACAGGTAGTCGATGCCGTACTGCAGGCTGAAAGGCGAAGGATTGACGAAGCGCTGCAGGTGCGCATAGAGCCAGCCCGAGGCGCAGGCCTGCAGCGCGGCGATGACGAAGATCACCATGCGCGAGCGCGCCGTGTTCACGCCCATCGCCTCGGCCATCACCACGCCCCCCTTGAGCGCGCGGATGGCGCGGCCCTGGCGCGAGTCGAGCAGGTTCTGCGTGGTCAGTGCCGCCACCAATACGAAGGCCCAGATCAGGTAGTACATCTGGTTGGCGCTTTCCAGCTTGACGCCGAACAGCGAGATCGGCGGAATGCCCGGCAGGCCGGTTTGTCCGCCCAACCGATCGAAGGTGCCGAACAGGTAGTAGAGGCTCAGGCCCCACGCGATGGTGCCGAGCGGCAGGTAGTGGCCCGATAGCCGCAGCGTCAGCGCGCCCAGCACCAGCGCGACCGCCAATGTCAGCAGCAGGCCCGCAGCGAGCGCGACCCATGGCGAGTGCTGCGCCCAGGTGAACATCGCGGGCACTTCGATCACGCCGGTCGACAACGCCGCCGTCGTGTAGGCGCCCAGGCCCACGAAAGCCGCCTGCCCGAAGCTGGTCAGGCCGCCGACACCGGTCAGCAGCAGCAGCCCGAGCGCGACCAGACCGTAGAGCCCGATGTAGTTGAGCAGCGTGACGTAGAACGGCGGCACCACCAGCGGGGCGACGATGAGCAACAGCACGAAAACGCCGAGTGCGATGAACGAAGCGCGGGCGCTCATTCCTCGTCCTCCACGTGCTTGCTGGTGAGCGATAGCCACAACAGCACCGGGATGATCAGCGTGAAGACGATGATCTCCTTGTAGGTGCTGGCGTAGAAGGCCGAAAAGGCTTCGATCAGCCCGACCACGACCGCGCCGATGGCCGCGATCGGGTAGCTCACGAGCCCGCCGATGATCGAGCCGACGAAGCCCTTCAGGCTGATGATGAAGCCCGAGTCGTAGTAGATGGTGGTCATCGGTGCGATGAGCACGCCCGACATCGCGCCGATGGCCGCGGCCAATAAAAACGTGGCCTTGCCGGCGAACACCGGCGAGATGCCCATGAGCCGCGCGCCCATCCGGTTCATCGCCGCGGCGCGCAGCGCCTTGCCGTACAGCGTGCGGCCGAACATCAGGTAGAGCGTACCGATCAGCAGCAGCGCGACCGCGATTACGCACAGCGTCTGCGCCTTGATGCGCACACCGCCGACCTCGAGGATCGCGTCGACCAGCGGCGTGGTGCTCGCACCGCCCGGCCCGAAGACCAGCAGGCCGACACCGACCATCGACACGTGCAGCGCGATCGACACGATCAAGAGCACCAGGGCCGGCGCATCGGCAATCGGCTGGAACACCAGCCGGTACAACAGCGGACCGAGCGGTACCAGCAGCGCCAACGTCAATGCGATCTGCAACGGCATCGGCATGGTGGCGAGCGGCAGCTTGTAGACCGCCAGCAGCATCACGATCGGATAGAGCAGCTTGCCCGCGAACAGCCAGCGCAGCGGCACGGCGCGCTCGCTGCGCATGAGCAGCAGCGCGACGTCGAGCGCAGCGGAGGCGGCGAAGAGCAAGGCGACGAGCCATACGACCGCACTGGGTTGGCCTGCCTGGATGGCCGCCATCGTCAATGCGCCGTAGGCAACGAACTCGCCTTGCGGGATCAGAAGCACGCGTGTCACGGTGAAGACCAGCACGATCGACAAGGCCAGCAGCGCATAGATGGCGCCGTTGGTGATGCCGTCCTGGCCCAGGAGAACTGCGATCTGGAGATTCATGCGGTGACGCGCGTCATGCCTTCTCGACGGTGCTTCTTACTTCAGGAGTTTCCAGTTGCCGTCCTTGACCGTGATCAGCTCACGGCCGCGGTCGTCGAAGCCACTGTGGTCGGCGGCGGACATGGTGTACACGCCTTGCGTCGCGACCAGCTCCTTGGTCTGCTCCAGTGCGTCACGCAACGCGGCACGGAATTCCTTGGTGCCGGGCTTGGCCTTTTGCGCCGCGATCGGGATCGCCTTTTGCAGCAGCAGGCCGGCGTCGTACACGTTGGCACCGAAGGTGGCGGGCTTGCTGCCGTTGAGCTTTTCGTAGGCCGCGATGTAGTCCAGCGCCATCTTCTTGGACGGGTTGCTGTCGGCGATCTCGGGCAGCACCAGCATCAGGCTGGCGGCCAGGATGGTGCCTTCGACCTTCTTGCCACCGAGGCGCAAGAAGTCGGGCAACGCAGCGCCGTGCGTCTGGAAGATCTGGCCCTTGTACCCTTGGTCGAACAGCGTGGTTTGCGGCAACACGGTCGGGCCGCCGGCGGCTGCGACGAGCACCGCGTCGGGGGCGGCGGCGATCACCTTCAGGCTCTGCGCGGTGACGGAGGTGTCGGTGCGCAGGAAGCGCTCGGTCGCGACGATCTTGATGTCGTTCTTGGCGGCGAGCTCGCCCACCACCTTGACCCAGTTCTCGCCGTACGGATCGTTCAGCGCGATGAGGCCGAGCGTCTTGACCTTCATCTTGACCATCTGGCCGACCAGCGCCTTGGCGATGATGTCGTCGTTCTGCGTGGTCTTGAACACCCACTTCTTCGGCTCGGTCATCGGCAGCACCACGGCCGCGGTGCCGACCGGCGCCAGCATCGGCACACCGGCGTCGGCGATGAACTGGATCACGCCCATCGCGTTGGGCGAACCGCTCGGGCCGATGAGCGCGTCGATGTTCGACTCGCTGATGAGCTTCTTGATTTCCGTCACCGAATTGGTGGAATCGCTGGCGTCGTCGCGCGAGATGTACTCGACGGTGAGGTCACCGATCTTGGTCGGCAGCAGCGGCACCGTGTTCTTTTGCGGAATGCCGACCAGCGAAGTCGGGCCGGTGGAAGACGTGACGACGCCGATCTTGACCTGCGCCAGCACGGGCGCCGCGAAGGTGGCGA
>JAQGMP010000591.1 GCA_028292285.1 Variovorax sp.
GCCGAAGCCTTGTACGGCGGTGAGCAGAACATCATCACCATCAACATGAGCGAGTTCCAGGAGGCGCACACCGTCTCCACGCTCAAAGGCGCGCCGCCCGGCTACGTGGGCTATGGCGAGGGCGGCATCTTGACCGAGGCGGTGCGGCGCCGGCCGTACTCCGTGGTGCTGCTCGACGAGGTCGAAAAAGCGCACCCCGACGTGCACGAGATCTTCTTCCAGGTGTTCGACAAGGGCTGGATGGAAGACGGCGAGGGCCGCATGATCGACTTCAAGAACACGATCATCCTGCTCACCACCAATGCCGGCAGCGAGCTGGTCATGAGCATGTGCCGCGACCCCGAGCTGCTGCCCGATCCGGCGGCGTTGAGCGAGGCGCTCAAGGCACCGTTGATGAAGGTGTTCCCCCCCGCGCTGCTCGGGCGCATCGTGACGATTCCGTACTACCCGCTGTCGCCCGAGATGATGGCGATGATTGTGCGGCTGCAGCTCGGCCGCATCAAGAAGCGCGTCGCGGCCAACCACGGCATTCCGTTCGAATACACCGAAGCAGTGGTCAAGCAGGTGGTGGCGCGCTGCAACGACGTGGAATCGGGCGGGCGCGCCATCGACGCGATTCTGACCAATACCGTGCTGCCGACGATTTCGGTCGAGTACCTGCAGCGGCTGGCCTCGGGCGGCGAGATCAAGCGCGTCGCGCTCGACGTGAAAGACGCCGATTTCACCTACGCGTTCGACTGAACAGACACGACGAAAGAGCCGCGACATGGCCGACGACCCGTTCCACATCCAAAGCGATTCGCCGGTCGTCGACGACTTGATGTTCTGGGCCGTGGTGGGGCATGAGGCGCTGTCGCAACCCTCGGCCTACGAACTCACGGTGCTGTCGAAGAACGCCGACATCGGCGCCAGGGACATCCTGGGCCGCGCTTTCGATGTGGTGATCGACTTTCCGGATGCCGATGGCGGCAAGCACCAGCGCCATTGCGAGGGGCATGCGGTGCGCTTCATGCGGACCGGCAAGGTCGGCCGCTTCGTGGAATACCGCATCACGCTGCGCTCCTGGTTCTGGCTGCTGACCAAGCGCGTCAACTCGCGCATCCAGCAAGAGAAGAAGGTGCTGGACATCGTCGACGCGGTGTTCGACGACAGCCCGATCGAGCGCTTCAGGAAGTGGAACATCGACCACGTGATCGGCAACCATGTGCAGCGCAGCTACAACGTACAGCACATGGAAAGCGACTTTCATTTCGTGTCGCGCCTGCTGGAAGAAGAAGGCATTTATTACTGGTTCGATGCGCACGACGCGGCAGGCACGATGCGCCTGTCCGACGCGAGCGACATCGCGCACGAGAAGCTCCCGGCCGCCGACACCCTGCGCTACGTCGCCTCCGGCGCCAGCGAAGCGCGCTACCAGGAGATCAGCCGCTGGGTCAGCGCGCGCAGCCTGCAGAGCGGCAAGTACGACACGCGCGACAGCGACTTCAAGACCATCGGCACGCTGCTCGAAGCCCACCGAGACACCCACGACGACAACGAGCTCGCAGACTTCGAGGTGTTCGAATTTCCCGGCCTGTTCTTCAACAACGGCGATGCCGACAACGCCGCCAAGGTGCGCGGCGAAGAACTCATCGCGCGGCGGCGTCGCCACTGGGCCGTGACCTCGTGGACGGACGTGGCAGCCGGCCGCCTGTTCCAGTTCGCGGATGCCCCCGATGGCGTGAGCAATGGCGAATACCTGATCGGCTCCTGCGACTTCATCGTCACGCATCCGGGCTACGAAGGCATGAGCGAGATCGACGGCAGCCCGCAGCGGCTCGGGCGCGCCCTGCTCGAACTGGTGCTCGACGACCCGGTGAACGCCGACGACGTCGACCTGCTCAAAGAGCTGATCGAAAGCGAGCCCGGCCTCGGCCAGCCGGTGCGCGGCATGCACACCTTTCTGCTCACGGCGTTGCCTTCGGACATGCCCTTCAGGCCGCGCCGGCTGACGCCACGCCCGACCATGCCCGGCCCGCAATCGGCCATCGTCGTCGGCCCCGCCGGCGCCGAGACGCACATGGACGACATGGGGCGCGTCAAGGTGCACTTTCACTGGGACCGCTACGACGAGAGCAACGAAAAATCCACCTGCTGGGTGCGCGTGTCGCAACCCTGGGCCGGCAAGGGATGGGGCGGCTTTTTCATTCCGCGCATCGGCCAGGAAGTGATCGTCGACTTTCTCAACGGCGACCCGGACCGGCCCATCATCGTCGGTCGGATGTACAACGCCGACCAGCCGCCGCCGTACACCACGGCGACGCAGAGCGGCTTCAAGACGCGCTCCACGCCGGGCGGCGATGCGACCACTTTCAACGAGCTGCGCTTCGAAGACAAGATCGGCGAAGAACAGATCCACATGCACGCCGAGAAAGACCTCGATGTGCTGGTCGAAAAGAAAGAGACGCGCAAGGTCGGCACCGATTCGTACACCAAGGTGGCGGGCGAGATGCAGCTGAGCACCGGCAAGAAACGCACCGCCGATGTCGGCGCCGACGACATCCTCAAGGTCATCGGCAACCGCAGCATTTCGGTCGGCGGCAAGCACGGCGAAACCGTCAACGGCACGACTACCTTCACCTCGATGGGCGACTGGCATTCGGCCGCACCGAACATCGAGGTCAACGGCACCGTGTCGTACAAGCTGTCGTCGATCGCGATCAGTTCGATCGCCACGGCCTCTTACTCGATCAAGTCGGTCGCCTACTCGCTCAGCGCGGTCGCGGTCACGGTCGAGGCCACCACCATTTCGCAAAAAGCTTCAGCGGCTCAGGAGGTCAAGGCAGGCGCTGCACTCAACATGGGTGCGCCGATGGTGACCATCGACGGCAAGGCCACGATCAAACTCCAATGCGGTGCCAGTTCGATCGTGATGACGCCGGGCGACATCACCATCAGCGCGCCGCTGATCAATGTGAAGGGCGGCGCGCTGGTGGCCATCACCGCCGCGCTGGTCAAGACCAATGCCTGACGCGGGGCCAATCCGCACATGACCGATATGACCGCCATCACCACCGTCACCACCGTCACCACCACGACCGGCCTCGTGGGCGCGCAGCGTCTGGACCTCGGTGCTTCGGGCCTGCTCGAAGTCGTGGCAGCGAAGGCCGACAGTCCGAGCACCGTCGTGGTCCGTGCTGCGGACGGCACGCCACGGCTGATCCTGACCGTTTCTTCCGGAGAGATCCTGCTCGACTGCGTGAGCGGTGCCACGCGGCTGCGCGTCGCCGGCGCGCTCACGGTCGATGCGGACAGCATGCGGCTCGCGGCGACGCACGACATGGCGCTGCACTGCGGCGGCGACCTGACCCTGTCGGCCGGCGGCCGCATCGATGCCGTCGCAGAGCGGGTGAGCCTGGAGGCCACGCGCGGCGATGCGTCCATCACGGCCAACGACGACGTTCGCATCGAAGGCGAGCGCATCCGCATGAACGCCTGAATCGACGGAGGCACCATCCATGTCCCTCATGTCCGGCCTGCGCGACACCATTGCGACCATCGCCTTCGACCGACGTTTGCAGACGGTGCGGGAGCGCCAGATCGCCGGCGTGCTCGACGGCGCGCCGCTGTCGGACGATGCACTGCGCGAAGCCGAGAAAGACGCAGCGCTGGCGGTCGCGCGCCAGATGTACAACGATGATGCCGCGCTGGCCATGGGCATCGCCGAACAGGCCGGCGAGCGCGACCATCGCAAGGACTACGGCGCACGCAGCAGCGCGCAGGGCGACGTGTCGGTGCTGGCTGCGCACCGCATCATCTGCGGGTTGCCCATCGTGGGCGACCCGGCGCACGGTGTGCGATGAAGCTCACCAACAACACGCCGTTTCCGGCCGACATGCTGGTGGGCTCGACCTCCGATCTCGAGCAGCTCGGCACGGTCGCGTGCAAGGTC
>JAQGMP010000693.1 GCA_028292285.1 Variovorax sp.
GCTCCATGGCGCACTGCGATCCCGGCTTCGATGGCTTGCGCTTCTGCGACGTCATCGGCTTTGCCTTCTGAATCCTCCGCACCGGCAAGTTCGACTGCTCTCTCGGCTTTCTCCGCCTGAACCTGTCGCCTGAAATGCTTTTCCAGCAGCCCCGGCACGGTAGCGAGCAAACGTTGCTCCTGTGCGCCCAACGCATGCTCCATGACGGCGTCGAGCGCAGCCAGTTGTGCCATGGCCGGCGATCTGCCCGCCAGTGTCGCGCGCACGCGTTTGCGCAAGGCGGCGATGTGGGTTTCCATCGCCTGCTGCCGCGCGATGTAGCGTCGACGCCACGGCGCGAAGTCGGTCGTCTTGCCGGCCGCCGCGTTGCGCGCCGGCGTGGGGTCTTCGTTGATCGCGACGACCAGCGCGGCCCGTACGCGCTTGCATTCGGCTTCGTCGCCGGTTCTTGTCGCGCGCACCGCTGCAGCCGGCTCCATCGAAATATCGCCGTTCAAAACCGAAGAGAGTGTGATCGCGTCGGTCCAGCCGAGCCACCGACTCAATCGGTCTGCGAAAGACCGTTTGGAGTCGGTGACGTCGATGTCCGTCAACCGGGCCAGCAAGCGAACGAGTGTCGACCCGCTGAAACCGGTGCGCCGTGGCACTTGCACCATACCGTCCAGAGCGAAAAACTACGCAGTCTACACGGGGCAAACAGGCGGAAGAACGACGGGAAAGGTGTAGGAAAGCCAAGCCTGCACGCCCGGTTGCATGCCCGGTTGCATGCGGGGCTGCATGCCGGATTTGGCGTCAGGTCGTCGGTACCTTGTCGCCGTCGATGACGTACTCGGTCCCGGCGATGGCCGAGGCCTTGGACGGCAGCACGATGTCCTGAAAGCCGGTAGCGCCTGCCTAAAAATCAGTTCAACACAACAGACGTCGACTTGTAAGACATGAGCCAGGCCGTCGCTGCTTCGGCGGGCAGCGGTCGCGCGTAGAGGTAGCCCTGGCCCTTGTTGCAACCGAGCACGCCCAAGAGCGCCGCTTCGCCTGCAGTCTCGATGCCTTCGGCCACGGTGCGCATGCCAAGGCTCTGCGCGATGCGCACCACCGACTCGATCAGCACGCGGTGGTGCGCACTCGTCTCGACTGCGCTGACAAAAGACCGGTCGATCTTCACCACATCGACGGGCAATTCGTGCAGGCTTGCCAGCGAGGAGAAGCCGGTCCCGAAATCGTCCAGCGCCAGGGTCAGGCCAAGTTCCTTGAGTTCGCACAATCGGGCCTGGACGGTCGCGTCTTGCGCAGCCAGGCTCTCGGTGACCTCGAGCTGAAGGCAGGGCGGTGGCAGGCCGCTCGCGCCGAGCGCGTTGGCTACGCGGGCGACGATCTTCGAATCGGCGAGTTGTGCCCGCGACAGGTTGACCGACACCGTACGCGGTGCCCTGTCACCCAGCAACGCCTGCCATTCCACGAGTTGCCGGCAGGACGCATCGAGCACCCACTCGCCCAGTTCGCAGATGAGACCGGTGGTCTCGGCAACTTCGATGAATTCCGTCGGCATGATCATGCCGCGCTCGGGGTGGCGCCAGCGCACAAGCGCTTCCATCCCGGCCACAGAGCCGTCCGCGAGGTCGACGATCGGCTGGTACACCGTGAACAGGTGCCCGTCGGTCAACGCGGTACGAAGTCCGAGTTCGAGATCCCCGCGCTGCCGGGCGCGGTCCATCAGCGCCGGCTCGAAGAGTACGTGACGCGCGCCGCCAGCGCGCTTGGCCTCGCGCATGGCCAGACTGGCCTGCTCCAACATGGCTTCGGCGTTGCCCGGAGCACTCGTGCCTGTCACCAGGCCAACGCTGGCCGAGAGATGCACAGTCCGGTCGCCGATCGCGTAGGGGTTTTGCAAGATGCCGACCAATCGATTTGCCGCATCGGCCGCGGCCGGCACGCTGCTCTCGGACGCATCGAAGCACAGCACGAATTCGTCTGCAGCCAGCCGTGCTGCCATGCACGCTGATGCGGCTGCCGCCGGCGCGCTGCCCTCCCACTCCTGTGCGGCCGCAGCCACGCGACGCCCCATGAGGTGCAGCACTTCGTCACCGGTCGCATGGCCGAGGGTTACATTGATGCGCTCGAAACGGTCTGCGTTGATGAGCATGAGGACGAAGCGATAGCGGGGTTCATCCTGCATCCGGCCTAGCGCCCGGCCAATGCGTTCCAGCACGGCGGTGCGGTTCGGCAAAGACGTCAACGTGTCGGTGCGTTTCTGGCCGTGCAATCTGGACTGCAGGCGCTGGTCCTCGCGCCGGGCTGCGGCGGTCATGTCGCTGACACAGGCCATCAGCGTGGTGTCGTCCAGCCTCATCATGTGAAGGCCCATGACCTGCGACTCGCCGTGGCCCGCTCGCTGCCGTCGGATCTGCAGGGGCAATGCATCGCAGACCAGATCGCCTGGCCGGGAACTGGCATTCGCGAGTTCGCGCAGTCCCGGCGCCACGGCTTTCAGAACGTCGAAGAGGTTGTCCAGCGTGCCGTCGGGCGTCAGCGGCATCAGGAGTTGCGCGGCCATCGGATTGATCAGGACGATCATGCCGTCGAGTGACGTCTGGATCAGACCGATGGGTGCGCGATACAGAAACTGAACCAAGGCTTCGTCGGCGGTGCCTTCAGCCATGGGGTGACGCGTTCGCTCCGGCAAACCAGCGCTCGACCCGATTGCGGCCCTTGGCCTTGGCCACGTACATGGCAGCGTCCGCGCGCTGCAGCAACTCGTCCACGCCGTCGATCCCTTCCTGCATGGTCGCCACACCCGCGCTCACGGTGTAGCGAATGAAGGTGCCGTCTACCTCGACGGCCTGCGCTTCAATGCTGCGGCACAGACGCAACGCAGCCGCTTCGGCTTCTTCGAGGGCGATACCCGGCATCAGGACCACGAACTCTTCGCCTCCGACCCGGGCGACGACATCCATCGCATGAAAGGTGAACGACATGCCAGCTGCCAGGTGTCGCAGTACCGCGTCGCCCACGGCGTGGCCGTGCTCGTCGTTGATTCGCTTGAAGTGGTCTGCATCGATCATCACCACGGACAGCGGCCTCGGCATGCGGGCCCAGCGCTGCAGTTCGAGGTTGGCCGCTTCGAAGAACGCACGACGGTTGGTCAGCCCGGTGAGGTAGTCGCTCGACACCGATTGCCGCAATGCTTCGGTGGCCTCGCGCCGGTCGGATATGTCGCGGATGATCAGGCTATAGGCTTTGCCTGCAGGGCACGCGTCGAGCGCATCGTTGCCCGGTACCTGCAGGGGTGCGATCAGGCAACTGCCCCAGTAGCGGGTGCCGTCGGCCCGGACCCGCCATCCCTCGTCCAGGCTCCAGCCGCTGTCGTCGGCTTCGTGCAGCCGGTCCAGGGCGCGTTCTTCGGACATGCCGTCGGACGGATAGAACATCGCGTAAGAGCGCCCGACCGTGGCCTCGCTCACGAAGCCCGCGACACGCCCGATGCTGGGATTCCAGCTCACTGCGCAGCCGCTCGCGTCCAGCGCCACGAGCGCGTAGTCGGTCAAGCCTGTGACGATCGTGTTGATCCAGGCCAGGCTCTGGCGCAGCTCCCGATCGCGCTTCACGGATTTGCTCACGTCGCTCAGCACCGCCATGAGCCGCTGTTCGTCCAGCTTCAGCAGGCTCAGCGAGAGGATTTGCGCGTCCTTGCGGCCTGCGCGTCCCGCATCGACCTGCAAGTGGAGCGCGTCGCACACCATGCCGTGGCTGCCTTCGTAGACCTGGGTCATGTGCCGGAGGTCGGGGGCGACCCCCTGCAGTGCGGTGAACAGGTTGGACAGTTCTCCGTCGCGCGACAGCGGCATCAGCAACTGGGCGCACACGGGGTTCACCATCACGATCTCTCCATCGAGGCGCGCCTGGACAAGGCCGATCGGCGCGATGTAGAGGAATTGCGTGAGTGCCTCGTAATCTTCCGCGAGGGAAAATGCCATGACAGCGGCCGTTCAGACCGCGCGTTGCACGAGCACGTAGCGAGACGTCTTGCCAGGCGACGACAGCAATCGCAAGCGAACCTTGACGGGGCGCATGCGAAGGGTCAGGACATAGCCGATCGTTTCATCCAGCGCGCTGCCGCTTTCCAAGGCATCGTCGAATCGCTGCGCCACCATAAAGTTGTTCATGCAAGGCGCAACGACGGTGAACAAGGGCTGTCCCAATACGCGTTCCTTCGAAAGCCCGGCAGCCTCCGACTCGAAAATGTTGTATCGGCGCACCACGCCATCGACATCGAAACCGATCACACCGAAGTCGAGCTCATCCAGCTGAGCCTCTGTGCTCGTTTCCAGCAAATCCAGGAGTTGGACGGTAGCGAAGGCGGCAGTGGCAGCAGTTGTCATTCGGTGGCTTTCAGGAAAAACGAAGAAAAGTCGAGCTGCACGCCGGCTGACTCCGTACCGGACATGCATTTCAAGAGAATCCCATACATATCGGCAAGAGGTGCTCACACTGAAGGCCGTTGGTCGGATGGTGGCATGCAATGAGGCTCAGCGCACAGTCGCGGTTCGTGTTTAATGGCATGCGCGGGCGGTGAGTCCTGTGCTCGAATTCGAGCACCTCACCTTTCGTGGCACACCGGCGCCCCGCTCACCATGCTTTCTCGCCTCGTCTACGCAAGCCGGGCCACCGCGCCGCACCAAGCCGATCTCCCCGTGATCCTGCAATGGTGCGAGGATGTCAACCCGTCGCTCGGGGTTACCGGATTGCTGTGTTGTCTGGACGGCGTCTACATGCAGTACCTCGAGGGCGAGGATGCAGTGCTCGATGAGTTGTTCGCCAGCATCCGAAAGGACTCGCGTCATTCGGGCGCCACGATTCTGGAGCGTCGTCCGATTCCACAGCGCGCCTTCCCGCAATGGTCCATGAAGCTGATGGAATGGGACGAACGCAGCAAGGCGATCTTTCAAAGCTTCTCACCCGGCGCCAACCTCGATCTTTACGCCACGGACGCCTCGACCGCGGCGCCGCTGATGCGCGCCCTCATCAGGGAAGCCGACTGGAAGCTCTGACCGTGCCGTCGTGCGTGAAAAAAATGTCTCAATGGTTGTCGCGCGGCACGCCGAAGGTCGCGTTGATCTTCTGGTACTTGACCGCCGGCTTCAGCACCATGCCTTCAGACAGCTCGCCGACGATGGCGCGCTGAATCTCCTGCCACGGTGTCTGGCTGGCAGGGTACTTGTAGCCGCCGGCCGCTTCGAGCGCGGTGCGGCGCTTGGCAATTTCTTCGTCGCTCACCAGCATGTTCGCGGTGCGCCTCTTCAGGTCGATGCGCACGCGGTCGCCGGTCTTCAGCAGTGCCAGGTTGCCGCCGGTCGCGGCCTCGGGCGACGCGTTCAGGATCGATGGCGAACCCGACGTGCCCGACTGCCGGCCGTCGCCGATGCAGGGCAGCGCGTTGATGCCCCTCTTCAGCAAATAGTCCGGCGAGCGCATGTTGACGACCTCGGCCGAGCCGGGCTAGCCGATCGGGCCGGCGCCGCGCATGAACAGGATC
>JAQGMP010000597.1 GCA_028292285.1 Variovorax sp.
GCCGAAGCCGGCGTGTTGCCGGCCGGCAGCAAGGTCGGCGAGTTCGAGATCACCGCGCTGGTCGGGCAGGGCGGCTTCGGCGCCGTCTACGAAGCGTGGGACCACACGCTGGAGCGCGTGGTCGCGATCAAGGAATACCTGCCGGTGTCGCTGTCGACCCGGCAGTACGACGGTGCCGTGGTGCCGTTGTCGGAGCGGCACCGCGAGACCTTCGACCTCGGCATGCGCAGCTTCATCAACGAGGCGCGGCTGCTGGCGCAGTTCGATCATCCCTCGCTGCTGAAGGTCTACCGCTTCTGGCAGGAACGCGGCACCACCTACATGGTGATGCCGTTCTATCGCGGCGACACGCTGCGGCAGGCGCTCGCTGCCATCCCGGCCGGCGTCGACGAAGGCTGGCTGATGCGCATCATGGATGGCGTGACGCAGGCGCTCGGCGTCATGCACGCGGCCAATTGCTATCACCGCGACATCGCGCCCGACAACATCATCCTGCTCGAAGGCTCGGGCCGGCCGGTGGTGCTGGACTTCGGCGCGGCGCGTCGCGTGATCACCGACAAGACGCAGGCCATCACGGTCATCCTGAAGCCGGGCTACGCGCCGATCGAGCAGTACGCCGAGATGCCCGACATGTCGCAGGGCGCGTGGACCGACGTGTACGCATTGGCCGCGGTGATGCACGTGGCCATCTGCGGGCGCGCGCCGCCGCCGTCGGTGGCGCGGCTGCTGTCCGACAGCTATGTGCCGCTGATCAACAACGAGATGCTGCGCCAGCGCTACAGCGCGCGGCTGCTGTCGGCCATCGATGCCGGGCTGGGCGTGCGGCCGGAGGCGCGGCCGCAGTCGATGGGCGCGCTGCGCGAAGCGCTCGGCCTCGACGACGAACGGACCAACGTCCCGGTGCGGCGTGCGGCGCCTGCTGCCGCGGGGCCGGCCGGTGCTTCTGGTGCGCGTGACGCGGCAGGCAATGCAAAGAGCGGCGGCAAGAGCGGCGGCAAGAGCGACGGGAAGAGCACTGGCAAAACGCCGGTGCCCGCCCCGCGCCCGGCGACTGGAGCGACATCTTCGGGCGGCAGCACGGGCAAGGCGGGCACGGCGGTCGCCGCCATCGCCGCAGTCGCGGTGCTCGCCGTGGCGGGAGGCGGCGGCTGGTGGTGGATGAAGGGCCGATCGAACGTTGCCGACACCGTGGCCGGCAGCGCGGCGGGCAAGTCCGATGTCAAACCGGATGCCAAGCCGGATGCGCCGCCGTCGCCGGATACCAAAGGCGCCGAGGCACCCGCGCCGGCTGCAGCGCCACCGCCGCCCGCACCCGCTCCTCCGCCCGCGCCGCGCACGCCGACCGAATCGATGGCCGCCATCGGCATCGGTGCCACGCCCGGCTTCACCGTGACGGCGACGCCGCGCAAGGCCGAGGTCGTCATCAAGAAAGACCGGCTGTCGTTCGACGTCAAGAGCAACCGCGACGGCTATGTCTACGTCTACCTGCTGTCGAGCGGCGGCGAAATGTTCTTGCTGTTCCCCAACCTGCTCGACAAGTACAACAAGATCACCGCGGGCACGTCGATCTCGCTGCCGCGCGCGTCGTGGCCGATGGATGCCGGCGGCCCTGCCGGCGTCGACCAGTTCGCGGTGGTGGTGAGCGAACACGAGCGCGACTTTTCGGGTTCGGGTGTTCAGAACGACGGCGTGTTTCCGCAGTTTCCCGTGCCGGTGCTGGCGGCCCTGGAGGCGACGCGCGGCGCCGGCCCCTCGCCGCTGGTCGGCAAGCCCGTGTGCCCGCCGGGCGCGCCATGCAACGACGTCTACGGCGTCGGGACTTTCAAAATCGTCGAGAAGTAATCGTCCTGATGAACAGGCAGCCCGTTCGGGCCGGCCCGTTTCTTGGCAAGGAGACCTTCAATGAACATCCCCTCACTCACTTCCGCAAACACCGCACGACGGCGAGACCTGGCGCCTGCCGTCGCCGCTTTGGCGATGACGCTCGCGCTCGCGCTGGCGGGGTGCGCCAACGGTCCGGCCAGCAACGCCTCGTCGAGCGCAACCCCCGCCGCGCCCGCCCCCGCTTCAGTCGAAGCGGCCGCACCGGCGCGCCCCGCGACCAGCGGCCCCGGTGCCGGCAACGTGGCCGGCCAGGCCCGCACGTTCTCCACGCAGCTCGCCACCTACACGGCCGTCAATTTCGAATCGATGCCCGGCTGGCGGCGCGACGACTTCGCTGAAACCTGGCCCGCGTTCCTCGGCAGCTGCAAAGTGCTGACCGGTCGCGGCGACGCGTGGAAAGACGTGTGCGACCGTGCCCGCAAGGTGGACGACAAAAGCTCGCCTTCGATCCGCAACTTCTTCGAATCGGAGTTCGCGGCCTACCAAATCCGCGACGACGACCGCAAGCCCGACGGTGTGGTCACCGGCTACTTCGAGCCCGAGATCACCGGGAGCCGCAGCTACGCGCCGCCCTTCATCTACCCGGTCTATGGCCAGCCTGAAGACATGCTCTTCGTCGACGCGCGCAAGCTGCCCGCGGGCAACGGCACGGTGCCGATGCGCGTGCAGGGCCGCGACGTGATCGTGCAGACCGGGCTCAGCACGCGCGACATGGGCGCGCCGGGCTTGTATGCGCTCGACCTCTCCACCATCACGCGCGACACGCTCGATCGCCGGGTGCGGCTGCGCATCGACGGCAAGCGGCTGATGCCTTACTACACGCGCGAAGAAATCGAAACGCGCGGTGCGCCCAACGCCAAGGTGCTGGCCTTCGTCAGCAGCGCGACCGCGTTATACGAAATGCAGATCCAGGGCTCGGGCCGCATCCGCATGCCGGGCGGCGAGGTGATCCGCATCGCGTATGCCGAACAGAACGGACAGCCGTTTCGCCCGACGCTGGTGGGCTCGGCCAACGGCAAAGGCAAGAGCGCCATTCGCACGCGCGGCGGCGCGATCGAACTCGACCCGGACGACGATGACGACGAAGATCTGAGCGCGGTCAAGACGCGCGGCTTCACGCTCGCGAAGCCCGTGGAAAGCGGCGCCGTCATGGTGCCGGGACGCAAGGCCGCGGGCGACGTCATCGGCTCCGGCATCAAGGATCCGAGCTACGTGTTCTTCAAGGAAACGGTCGGCTCCGCGGGTGGCCCGGTCGGTGCCTTCGGCGTGCCGCTGTCGGCGGGCCGATCGATCGCGGTCGATCCGCGCAGCACGCCGCTCGGATTCCCGGTGTTCGTGTCGACGCGCGCCCCCGGCACCGGCGCGCCGATGCAGCGCCTGACCATCGCGCAGGACACCGGCGGCGCGATTCGCGGCGCGGTACGGGCCGACTACTTTTTCGGCAACGGCACGCAGGCGGCGACCAACGCGCGCCGCATGAAGGAGCGTGGGCAACTCTGGATATTGCTGCCGCGCGGGCTGGCGGTTGCGGCAGCGTCCACCTCGACCATCCGCACGCGCGGCGGCGCAGTCGGTGCCGACCTGCCGCAATGCCTGGTGCCGGTCGAAGGGCAGTGCGTCGATGACTAGCTTCTGACATCGCCATGCAGGAAACGCTCTCGGTCCAGGAAAGCGGTGAGCTGGTCCGCCTATGGCGGCGCCGGCAAACGCTGTCTCCGACCGAGATGGGCGACATGTACCGCATCGTCGGCGGCGCGCTCAAGGCCTGCAATCCGCCCGAGGTCCATGTGCTGGGCGAAGGGCGGCAGGAGCTGGTCGCGCAGTTCATCTACGTCAAGGTGCTGCGGCTCGACATCGACCCGGACGAGTCCGACGACAACGGTACGCGCGACCGCGCAGGCCACAGTGCACCGTCGAGCGCCTTCGCGCTGTGCGCGTACTTCCGCCGCTACCTGATCGACTGCACGCGCGCGAGTGCGTTCAAGCGCAAGCTCTCGATCGGCGACGAAGTGACCGAGGGACAACTCGATGCGCAGCTCGGTGCGCAACATGAGAGTGGCGATGACGTGGGACTGGCCGAGCACGGGCTCAGCGCGGCCAAGGTTCAATCTGCCGCACGCGCCTTGATCGCCGGCTTGCCGGAGCCCGAGCGCATCCTGCTGTGCGAAGGCTTCGGCCGCGAAGCCGAAGGCGGCTTGTCGGGCGTGGCCTCGCGCCACGCCATCGCGTCGTACCACTACCGCGCCGGCCGGCTCGGCCTGGTGCACAAGCGCGAAGGACTCCCCGCCGACTACGCGCGCACCACGCTGGGCCAGTGGCTCACCGGCACGCTGGGCATCGCCATCGACCCCGAAAACGTCGGCGCGATCCTGCAGGTTTTCAAAATCCTCGGCGCTGAAGCGTCTTATGCCTGAAGCCATACCCATTCAGGAAGAGATGCCCATGCCGAACCCACTCCACGAACTCTGGCCGCCGCTGAGCCTGATCCGAAGCGCCTTCGCGCAGGACGATGCGGGCGGTGCCGCGCCGCGCAGTGCGACGGCGCCTTCTGCGGCGACGTCTGCATCGTCCTTGTCCGCACCTTCACCTGCACCCGCACCTGCGGTCGTCGCGATGCCCGGTGCTTCCGGTTCGTCGGCTTCGAACGCGACAGAAGAAGATGCACCGACGCAGCGCGACGCGAACCTGCTGCTGCCGCTGACCGAACTCGCGCAACGCCGCGAAGCGGTTGCACGCCGCGCCTTCCCGGCACGCTGGGCACCGGGTCGGCTGATCAGCCTGCTGCACGAAGGGCGTTTGCTGGGCGTGATGCTCGATAAAAGCGTCACAGGCGAAAGCGGTGAACGAGACGTGTGGCAAGGCTGGCTGGCCGCGAGCGAGGCCGATTGGGCCGGTGCTTACGACGTGCTGCTCGAGCCGCACGACGAGCCCTTCGAGCCGCTGTTCGGCGTGATCCAGACCTGGAACGCGATCAGCTTGCGGCAAACGCCGCAGCTGTGCGCGCGCGTGCAGGGCGAGGTCTCGGCGACGCGGCTCGCCGCCCTGCGCGCCGTGCATGAAGAGTGGGCCGCGCAGGCGCCGCTGGCCATCGCACCGGAGCCGGGCCGCATCGCGCTGCGCACGGCGGGCGGTGTTTTTTCGGTGCTGTCGGGCACGCCGCT
>JAQGMP010000600.1 GCA_028292285.1 Variovorax sp.
GCGGTACAAAATAAAACGAACGGTCGTTCTATTTTGCACGCTTTGGCTCGCCCGGACGAAAGCCCGACGGTGACGAAAGGTTAATTAGAAGTCTTGGACACCGGCCCTTCAGACCGATACGGAATGCGCGCAGCCATGCTAGCGGGTGTCGGCTTCGGCCAACGCATGGGGCCGCTCGCCGGTCGTGCTTTGGCCGGCGCGGCAGCTCAACGAAGGACGATCGGCTCGAACTTGCGACGTGCCTTCAGCTGCGCAGGATCCCATTCGATCCCGAGCCCCGGTGTTTCGGGTGCGACCGCGTGGCCGGCTTCGATCTGCAGGCGGCTGGTCGTCAGGTCGTCGAGTTGCGGGATGTACTCGACCCAGCGCGAGTTGGGGACCGCGGCGCACAGGCTGACGTGCAGCTCCATCAAAAAATGCGGGCACATCGCGATGTTGTGCGCCTCGGCCAGATGCGCGACCTTGAGCCACGGCGTGATGCCGCCGATGCGCGCGACATCGGCCTGCACGATGGAGCAGGCGCCCTGCTTCACGTACTCGCCGAACTGCGACAGGTGGTACATCGACTCGCCGACCGCGATCGGCACGCTGGTGCTGGCGAGCAGTTGCGCGTGCGCTGCCACATGCTCAGCCGGCATCGGTTCTTCGAACCAGGCCAGATCGAGTTCGGCATATTGATGCGCGCGCCGGATCGCCTCGGCCAGCGAGAACGCCTGGTTGGCATCGACCATCAGGTCGAAGCCCGGGCCGACCGCCTCGCGGACCGCCGACAGCCGCGCCATGTCTTCGGCCACGTGCGGTTTGCCGACCTTGATCTTGGCGCCGAGAAAGCCCTGCGCCTTGGCCGCGAGCGTTTGTTCGACCAGCTCCGACGGCTCCAGATTCAGCCAGCCGCCTTCGGTCGTGTAGACCGGTATGCGCGAATTGGCGCCACCCGCCATGCGCCACAGCGGCAGCCCCTGCGCCTTGCCGTTGCGGTCCCACAGCGCCGTGTCGATGGCCGCCAGCGCGAGGCTGGTGATGGCGCCGACGGCGGTGGCATGCGTATAAAAAAACAGGTCGCGCCAGATCGCTTCGTACTGCTGCGGGTCGCGGCCAATGAGCTTCGGCGCCAGATGGTCGCGCAGCAAGGCGACGATCGACGAGCCGCCGGTGCCGATGGTGTACGTGTAGCCGATGCCTTGCGACCCATCGTCGCAACGCACGGTGACCATCACGGTCTCTTGCGTCACGAACGACTGGATGGCGTCGGTGCGGACCACCTTCGGCGGAATGTCGACCTGCGTGATCTCGACCTGATCGATCTTTGCCATCGCGCGTTCCTCGTCCTGATGTGTTTCGTTTCGCCGGCTCAGGCGCCGGCCTTCGTCACTTCGTCGGGCAGGTCGGCGCCGTGGAACTTCTTGTAGATGGCGTTGAGCTTGCCGTTCTTGAGGTTGGTGCGCACCCACGCGTCGACCTTGTCTTTCAGCTTGGTTTCGCCCTTGCGGAAACCGACGGCCAGCATGTTGACCTTCATCACGAACTTCACTTCCATCTGCTTGCCGGGACTCTTTTCGTTGATGCTCTTCAGCAGCGACGGTGCAGTCGCGAAGATGTCGGCCTGGTTGCTCACGATGGCGGTGATCGACGTCGCGTCGTCGTCGAAGCGAACGATGGTCGCGTCCTTCGGCAGGATCTTGGTGATCTCCTGGTCGTTGGTCGTGCTGCGGGTCGCGATGATCTTCTTGCCCGACAGGTCGGCCGCGCTCTTGATGACCATGCTCTTGGGTGCGCCCACCACGGCGGCAATGCCGGCATAGGGAATCGAGAAGTCGATGACCTTCTCGCGCTCGGGCGTCATCGACAGGCTGGAGATCACGATGTCGGCCTTGTCGGTCTGCAAGAACGGAATGCGGTTGGCACCGGTCGTCGGCACGATCTCGAGTTCGAGGCCGAGGTCTTTGGCAAGCAGCTGTGCGGTCTCGACATCGGAGCCGGTGGAGTTGAGCTTGTCGTCCTTCATGCCGTAAGGCGGGACGGCCAGATCGATCGCGATGCGGATCTTCTTGGCGGCAGTGATCGTGTCGAGCTGGTCGGCGCGCGCGGCGACGGAGCCGAGCGCGGCGCCCGCCAGCAGCAGGCTGGACAGCAGAACGTTGAGGTGACGGCGTTGCAGGTTTTTCATGTCGCGTGGTCTCTTGATGGATGTGGGTGAATGTCGAAAAAAATCGAAAGCGCAGCGGGATGCGGTTCTGCTAGAGCCCGTTGCCCAAAAACTGCCGCAGCTCGGGCGTCTTCGGGTCGGCGAGCATCGACGCGTCGCCCTCCTCCCAGATCTGCCCCTGGTGCATGAAGATGATCTTGTCGGCCACGCCGCGCGCAAAGGCCATCTCGTGGGTGACCAGCACCATCGTCATGCCGTTGGCAGCCAGTGCCTCGATGACGCGCAGCACCTCGCCGGTCAGCTCCGGATCGAGTGCGGACGTCACCTCGTCGAACAGCATCAGCTGCGGCTTCATCGCGAGCGAACGCGCGATGGCCACGCGCTGCTGCTGGCCGCCCGAAAGCTGCTCGGGATAAGCGTCAGCCTTCTCTGCGAGCCCGACCTGTTGCAGCACTTCCATCGCGATGACGCGCGCATCGGCGGCACTCATTCGCTTGACCGAGGTCGGCCCGAGCGTGATGTTCTGCAGCACGGTGAGATGCGGAAAAAGGTTGTAGCTCTGGAACACGATGCCGACGTCGCGGCGCAACGCACGCACGTTCAGGGCAGGGTCGTGCACCGCGTGGCCGCACACGTTGAGCGTGCCGCTGTCGACGGTTTCAAGCCTGTCGATGCAGCGCAGCGCGGTGCTCTTGCCCGAGCCGCTCTTGCCGATGATGGCGACCACCTGTCCGCGCTCGACCGAAAACGACACACCGCGCAGCACGTGCAATGCGCCGAACTTCTTGTGAACCCGATCGAGTTCAACCACGGCTTGCATTGAGCTTCCTTTCGAGGCCACGGCTCCAGCGCGAGAGCGGGTAGCACATGGCGAAATACATGACGGCAGCGCAGCCGAAATAGATGAAGGGCTGAAAGGTCGAGTTGTTCAGCACCTTGGCGTTGTAAGAGAGCTCGGCAAAGCCGATGACCAGCGACGCGATCGAGGTGTTCTTGATGATCTGCACCATGAAGCCGACCGTCGGCGGTGTCGCGATGCGCAGCGCCTGCGGCAGCACGACCTTGTGCATGCGCTGCCATCTTGTGAGGCCGATGCATTCGGCGGCCTCCCACTGGCTCTTGTGAACCGACTGGATGCAGCCGCGCCAGATCTCGCCGAGAAAGGCGCTCGAATAAATCGTCATCGCCAATGCGGCTGCGATGAGTGCCGGCATCGAGCCGATGCCGACGATGCTCGGGCCGTAGAAGCACAAGCCCATCAACACCAGCAGCGGCGTGCCCTGGATCACCTGGATCCACGCGGTGGCCGCCACGCGAACGCCGCGCACCGGAGCGATGCGCGCCAGCGCCACGGCGAGCCCGGTGAGTCCGCCGGCGATAAAGGTCAGCACCGACAGCTCGAGCGTGCCGAGCATGCCCATGAAGAGAAACGTGATTTGCTCGTGCGTCATGCGGTGTGATCGAGAGCGGTCAAAGCGGCGTGCCGAGCTTGCGGCGCCGCGTAAAAACGAACTGGCCGAGCAGCCAGAAACCTGCACGCATCATGTAAGACAGCGCCAGGTAAATCACCCACAGCACGAGAAAAATCTCGAAGTTCCGGAAGGTGTCGGACTGGATGCGGTTGGCGATGCCCAGCAACTCTTCGGCGCCGATCGACGACATGATGCTCGACGCCAGCATCAGCAGCACGAACTGGCTGGTGAGCGACGGATACACGCGCTCCACCGCCGGCCGCAGGATGACGTGCCAGAACACCTGCACCGGCGACATGCCGAGGCAATCGGCCGCTTCGAGCTGGCCCTTGTGGATCGATTCGATGCCCGCGCGAATGATCTCGCAGGTGTAGGCGCCGATGTTGATGACCAGCGCCAGCGTGGCGCCCACCATGATCGGCATCGTGATGCCGATGCTCGACAAACCGAAGATCAAAAAGTAGCTCTGGATGAGCAGCGGCGTGTTGCGAATCGCCTCCACATACGCGCTGACTGCCCAGCGAAGCCAGCCGACCTTGCTGTTGCGGCCGACCGCGCACAACGCCCCCAGCACGAAGCCGATGACGGTGGCGAGGAACGACAGCTGAACGGTGACCCATGCGCCTTCGAGCAGCAAGGGCCA
>JAQGMP010000100.1 GCA_028292285.1 Variovorax sp.
CGCTGACATGTCCTCCGACATCCTGAACAAGATCGTTGCGGTCAAGCACGAAGAGGTGGCCGCCGCCAAGCGCCGCACGCCGCTCGACCGCATTCGCTTCGACGCCGAGAGCCGCGTGCTCACACGCAATTTCGTCGGCGCGATGCGCGCGAAGATCGCTGCCGGCCAAGCCGCGGTGATCGCCGAGGTCAAGAAGGCGAGTCCGAGCAAGGGCGTAATCCGCGAAGACTTCATTCCGGCCGACATCGCACAGAGCTATGCCGAGGGCGACGGCGCCGAGGGCAGCGTCAGCGCGGCATGTCTTTCGGTGCTGACCGACCGGCAGTTCTTCAAGGGCGAGATCGACTACCTGAAGCAGGCGCGGGCGTCGTGCGACCTGCCGGTGCTGCGCAAGGACTTCATGGTAGACGCCTGGCAGATCTACGAGTCGCGCGCGATCGGTGCTGACGCCATCCTGCTCATCGCGTCGGTGCTCGACGATGCGCAGATGAAAGATTTTGAGGCGATCGCGTCGGGGCTCGGGATGGCGGTGCTGGTCGAGGTGCACGATGCGGCCGAACTCGACCGCGCACTGAAGCTGAAGACGCCGCTGGTCGGCGTCAACAACCGCAATCTGCGCAACTTCGAGGTGTCGATCCAGACCACCATCGAGTTGCTGCCGAAGCTGCCGGCCGACCGTTTGCTCGTCACCGAATCGGGCATCGCGACGCGCGACGACGTGGCCGCATTGCGCGCCGCCGGGGTCCATGCCTTTCTGGTCGGCGAAGCGTTCATGCGGGCCAAAGAGCCGGGCGAGGCGCTCGCCGACTTGTTCAAGTGACTGGCAACATGCCCATCGATCAATTGACGAGTGCCGATCCGGCCGATTGGCCTGTGGCGCCGGGCTGGCGGCCGCTCGTCGACGCGTTTTTCGTCAGCGCGGCGGGGCAGGGACTGTTGGGTTTTTTGCGGGAACGACTCGAGGCGGGCGCTGTGGTCTTTCCGCCGCGGCCCCTCCGTGCGCTCGAACTGACGCCGCCGGAAGAGGTGCGCGTCGTCATCCTCGGACAAGACCCGTACCACGGCCGCGGCCAGGCTGAAGGGCTGGCGTTTTCGGTGGCGCCGGGCGTCCGGTTGCCGCCATCGCTGCGCAACATCTTCAAGGAACTCGAGCGCGATCTGGGCACGCCGCCACCGCCGTTTCCCGAACCGGGCGGCAGTCTGGTGCTGTGGGCAAAAAAAGGCGTTCTGCTGCTGAACACCTGCCTGACCGTCGAAGAAGGGCAACCGGCCAGCCATGCCGGCCGCGGCTGGGAGGTGCTGACCGACGCGGTGATCCGCCACATCGCCGGTGGCGATCGCGCGGCGCTGTTCATGCTATGGGGTGCGCATGCGCAGGGCAAGCGGGCGTTGATCGACCTGCAGCGCCACAAGGTGTTGACGGCGAACCATCCGTCGCCGCTGTCGGCGCTGCGGCCGCCGCTGCCCTTTATCGGCTGCGGTCATTTCGGTCAGGCGCGTGCCTGGCGCGATGCGCAGCGCCCGTCGTCCAAGGAGATTTGAGGGCGGCGCTATGCGCTCTTGCGGAGTTTCTTCGCGGTGCGCGCAGTGGATGCCAGCACTTCGGACGCGAGGTAGTCCTGTTCGATGTCAACCGTGCTGCGCTGGCCCAGCGCATCGAAATTGTTGGCGAGCCAGTCGATGGCGGCAATGCGGCCAGCTTCGAAAAGGCGGTCCATCTGCGCCCCGTCGGTCGACATTTTGCTGGCCGACGGCAACGCTTCCATGGCACTGCCGATGTCGATGCGATGCAGCAGCAGGCGCCGGTAATCCGCGCCTTCGTGCAGCCGGCCGTCGGCCAGCAGCTGGTTGATGAAGGCGATGCTGCGCATCTGGGACATGAGGCTCGCGTTGAAGGCCAGCTCGTTCATGCGCATCGTGATGTCTTGCGGCGAGTGCGGCGTTTCGGCGTGCGACAGCGGGTTGAGCTGCACCAGCACGATGTCGGCGCTTTCGCATTCGTTGACGAGGGGCAGCAGCGCCGGATTGGCCGAGAAGCCGCCATCCCAATAGTCTTCGCCTTCGATGCTGACGGCTTGAAAGACGGTCGGCAGGCAGGTCGATGCCATCACCGAAGCCAATGTCAGCCGCTCGCCTTGAAAGATCTCGGCGCGGCCGGTTCGCACCTGCGTGGCCGAGACGAACACGCGCGGCGTGCCGGGGCCGGCGAGGGCATTGAAGTCGATCTCCTGATCGAGCAAGGAGCGCAGCGGGTTGATGTCCAGCGGGTTGATCTGGTAGGGCGACGGCCAGCGGCTCGCCGGATCCACGCCGAGGCTGGCGCGCATGCGCTCGCCACTGGCGCCGCCGAGCAGCAACCTGGCGAAACGCTGCGCCATGGCGCCCGGCGCGCCGAGTGCGGCCACACGATGCCAGACGCGTTGCAGCGTGGCTCGTGCCGCCGCACGGCCGGCTGCTTCGTCGCCGCCCGCAGCGCGTGCGCTGGCAAAGCCGTGGGCCAGAGCCACCGCGTTGACGGCGCCGGCGCTGGCGCCGCTGACGCCTTCGAACGAAAGCCGGCTGTCTTCGAGCAAGGCGTCGAGTACGCCCCAAGTGAACGCACCGTGCGAGCCGCCGCCTTGCAGCGCCAGATTGACGGCGTGGTGAGGGCGAGTGGGGCGCGGGACAGGTGAAATAGGGACAGGGTTCATGCAATCGATTTTGCGCCGTCGATCCCCAAAAGATAAGGGTAAACCCTTTGTTTAACGTGAGCTAATGCCGCGTTCGCCAAGGCGCGAGGGTCGGCCGCAGACAATGCGCGGCACGTGCTTCCCCGCACATGCCTTCAATCGGTGCGTGGCGACTCGAAAGAGTCTCTGAACCATGCTATATTCCGAGGTTCGCCGGAGAGGTGGCCGAGTGGTTAATGGCAGCAGACTGTAAATCTGCCCTCTTACGAGTACGCTGGTTCGAATCCAGCCCTCTCCACCAGCGACGAAATGGATGTTTAAGAGCGTTTGGCACCGTGTGAAGCGGGCATTTGGGGTGCGCTGCGGCTCCCGATGCGGGAGTAGTTCAATGGTAGAACCCCAGCCTTCCAAGCTGATGACGCGGGTCCGATTCCCGTCTCCCGCTCCAGAATTCCGGCTCGCCGCGGGATGCGTTGTTTTTGAAGAGGCCCTTTTGGCTCAGTGGTAGAGCACCCCCTTGGTAAGTGGGAGGTCGCGGGTCCGAATCCCGCAAAGGGCACCATTTTGGGGTTGCAGCGCCAGGTCTGCAGCCCATATGAATACGTTGATATCGTTTTTTTTCGGAGTCGAGAAAATGGCAAAAGGAAAATTCACCCGTACCAAGCCGCACGTGAACGTGGGCACCATTGGCCACGTGGACCATGGCAAGACGACGCTCACCGCGGCCTTGGCCACCGTGCTGTCGGCCAAGTTCGGCG
>JAQGMP010000111.1 GCA_028292285.1 Variovorax sp.
GTGGAGGCGTAGATGGCCGCCTGCACGTCGAGCGCGGCGGAGACGATGCTGCGGTCCAGGGCCAACTGGAGGGTGATCTGGCTCGATCCCAGGCAGCTGACCGAAGTCATCTGGTCAAGGCCGGCGATCAGCGAGAACTGGCGCTCCAGCGGCTGCGCCACGTTCGACGCCATCGTCTCGGGACTGGCGCCGGGCAGCGTGGCCGACACCTGGATCGTCGGAAAGTCGACCTGCGGCAGCGGTGCCACCGGCAACAGCGGGAACACGGCGGCACCGACCAGCAGGATGGCGAGCGCCAGCAGCGTGGTGCCGATCGGGCGCTTGATGAAGGCGGCGGAAATGCTCAAGAGCCTGCTCCCGTGGCCGGCTTGGCGGGGCCGGCGCCCTTGGCGGGCTGGCCGGCCTCAGGCTTGGCGGCCGCTTCGACCACGCTGCTGTGCTCTTTCAGCTTGTACTGCCCGTCGACCACGACGCGCTGGCCAGCGCTCAATCCCTTGTCGACCACTGCCACGCCGTCGGCGATTTGCGCCACGTGCACCGACACGTTGGCGACGGTGTTGTCGGCATCGACGACCCAGGCGAAGGTGCCGTCCTGCCCGCGCTGGATGGCGGCCGCCGGCACCGTCAACGCGTCGTTGCGATGCCCCAGCAGCAGCCGCACGTTGACGTACTGGCCCGGCCAGAGCGCGTGCTGCGGATTGGCGAAGCTGCCCTTCAACTGCACCGTGCCGCTGGCGGTATCGATCTGGTTGTTGACCAGAATCAGCTTGCCGGTGCCGAGCATGCTGCTGCCGGCGCGGTCGTATGCCACCACGCCGAGCGGTTGTGCCGCATCGCGCTGCTGCGCGCGGTTGATTTCCTGAACCGCCTCGTCGGGCAGGGTGAACTGCACCGCGATCGGATCGATCTGATTGATGACGACCAGCCCGGTGGCATCCGTCGCATGCACGATGTTGCCGGGGTCGACCAGCCGCGCGCCGACGCGGCCGTTCATCGGCGAGACGATGCGCGTAAAGCTCAGCTGCACCTCGGCGAACTTGACTTGCGCGCCATCGGTCTGCACGGCTGCTTCGAGCTGCGCGACCAGCGCTTTTTGCGTGTCGACCTGCTGCTGCGTGGCGGCATCTTCGCCGATCAGCGTGGTGTAGCGCTTGAGGTCGGCCCGCGCGTTGACGAGCGTGGCCTGGTCCCTCGCCTTTTGCGCCTGTGCCTGCGCGAGTTGCGCTTCGAGCGTGCGCGGATCGAGCTGCGCCAGCAACTGGCCGGCCTTGACGTCCTGCCCTTCGACGAAGCCGACCTTGTCGAGCTGGCCGTCGACGCGCGCCTTGACAGTGACCGTCGCCATCGACGTCACGGTGCCGATGCCCGAGCGATAGACCTGCACGTTTTGCTGCTTCACCGGTGCCGTCGTCACCTGCACCGGCGGCGACTTGGCTTCGCCCGCCGGCTTGGCCGCCATGGCCTTGTGGCTGAACGACCAGATGCCGCCGCCGACGGCGAGCACGAGCAGCGCGGACGCCATCCAGGTCGAGCGCCGCTGGAGAAAAGGTTCTGTGGTGGTGGTTGTCGTGGTGGTCATCGCATCAATTCCCTGAAGTCGCTTCGTTGGCATGCCAGCCGCCGCCGGTGGCCGCGATCAACGCGACGCTGGCGGCCAGCTGGCGGCCGAGCAGTTGTGCCGCGGTGCGCTGGTTCGACAGCGACAGCGTTTGCGCCGTCACCACGCTGAGGTAGGTGGCCGTGCCGGCGCGGTACTGGCTGAGCGCCAGCCGTTCGGCCAGTTGCGATGCGGTGACCGCATCGGCCTGCAGCACGGATTCGTGATCGAGCACGCGCAAGGTCGCGAGGTTGTCTTCGACCTGCTGAAAGCCGCCGAGCACGGTCTGCTTGTATTGCGCCACTGCCGCGTCGTAAGCGGCGATGGCCTGATCGCTGTGAGCGCGCCGCAAGCCGCCGTCGAAGATGGTTTGCGCCAGCGCCGCGCCGAGCGACCAGACCCGGCTCGGCGTGTTGAACAGGGCGGCCGCGGTGCCGCTGTTGAAGCCGCCGGTGGCGCTCAGCACGATCTGCGGAAAGAACGCGGCTTTGGCGACGCCGATCTGCGCATTAGCCGCTTGCACGCGGCGCTCGGCACCGGCGATGTCGGGGCGGCGCTCGAGCAATTCGGAAGGCAGGCCGGTCGGGATCGACGGCAACTGCACATGGAAAGGCGCAGCGTCGGCCGTCGGTGTGGTTGCCGCCGTGGCTGTCGTTGTCGTTGCCGTCGTGGTCGCCGGTGCGGCTTGCGCCGTCCGTGCTGGCAGCGCCGGCAGCGAGAACGACGCCGGCGCCTGGCCGGTCAGCACCGCGATCGCGTGCTCCAGCTGGCTGCGCTGCGCTTCGAGGTCGACCGCTTGCGCCTGCGCGGTCTTGAGCTGGCTTTCGGCCAGCGCCACATCGGAGCGCAGCACCACGCCGGCTGCGTACTGGTGCTGCGTCAACGCGAGCGACCGCGCATAGCCGGAAGTGGTGGCGGCGTACAGATCGCTTTGCAGATCGATCACGCGCACCTGGAGATAGTCTTGCGCCAGTGCCGCCTGGATGCTCAGGCGCGCACCGGCCAGGTCGTCGGCACTGGCCTGCACGTCGGCATCGCCGGCCTCGACCGCGCGGCGCACGCTGCCCCACACGTCGGGCTCCCAGCTGGCGCCGAGGCCGGCGCTGTAGTCGGTGCCCAGCCGGGTGGCGGCGCCGGATGCGCTCGCGCCGGCACTGACCGCGCGGGACCGCGTGGCGCCGGCGTTGAGTCCCACTGTCGGCCAGAAGTTGGCGCGCGCGGCATCGGCGATGGCGCGTGCCTCGCGGTACTGCGCCTCGGCCTGCCGGATGTTCTGGTTGGCCGCGTTGGCCTGGCTCATCAGGCCGCTCAGCACCGCGTCCTGATAGGCGTCCCACCACGGCTGGCGTGTGTCGATGACCTGCGGCGAGGCGGTCTTCCAGCCGCTATCGGCCGCTCCGGCAGCGTTTTTGGCGGCCTCTTTGAAACCGGCCGGCACGTCCATCGAAGGCCGCACGTAGTCGGGGCCGACGGCGCAGCCGGCGAGCACGAAGGCGCCGCCGAAAGCAGCCAGCAGCGTGCGCGATGCATTTGTAAAACCCATGATGGATGCACTCTAGAAAGTGCCGTCCCACCGGACGCTGTCGGTCGGCTGACAGTTCTGTCAGTTTCGGTCGGCGCGGCCGGTCGGGCTCACCAGCGACATCAGCAGCTTGGGCATTTCGTCGAGCAGCACGCAGAAGTCGGTGTGGTTCGACAGCAAGGCGCTGGTCGGCATGCCGCGCGCGGCGGCGTCAGACGGGCTCTGCACGATGCAGATGCCGCCTGCCCGATGGATTGCCGTCAGGCCAGCGGAGCCGTCGTCTTCGGTACCGCTCAGCACGATGCCGATCACGCGCCGCCCATAGGCCGCAGCCGCCGAACGGAACAGCGGGTCGGCCGCCGGCGCCGCATAGCGCACGTCGGCCGTGTCGTCGAAGCCGAAGCGCGCTGCGGGCAGGATGACGAGGTGATGGCCCTGAGGCGCCAGGTAGATGTGGCCGGGATGAAATTCTTCGCCTTCGGCCGCGTGGAGCACCGGCAGCCGCGTGTGCTGGGCGACGATGGCGGGGAGCTGCGTGCTGTCGGTGCCGCCTGAGCCGCCGGAAGCACCGCCGCCGCCCGGCCCGTTGTAGATCGCCGCGACGATGGCCGCGGGAAAGCTGGCGGCCAGAGGCACCACGAAGCGGCACAGCGCGCTCAAGCCGCCCACTGAACCGCCGATGACGATGAGATCACGACCCACAGGCATGCTGGCTCCCAGCCAGTAGTACTTCGCTATTCTTTGCGGCCTGCCGCCGCGATGTCAACGGGGCGCGTCGCCCTTGCGGTACTCGGCCGTCAGTTCGTCCAGCTTTTGTTTCAGCGCGGGGTCGAGCTTGTACTCGGCGGCGGCCAGCGTGGCGTCGAGTTGCTCGGGCCGGCTGGCGCCGAGCAGCGGCGCGGTGATGAGCGGGTTCGCCATGACCCACGCCACCGCGAGCGTCGCCAGCGGCACGCCGGCTTCGTCGGCCAGCGCATGCAGCTGCGCGATCGTCGCGAAGCTGCGGTCGTTCCAGTAGCGGTCCTGGTACATCGCGCCGGCGGTGCCGAGCGTGAAGCGCGTCTGGTCTTCGGGCTTCGATCCGGGCTTGTACTTGCCGGTCAGCATGCCACCGGCCAGCGGGTTGTACGGAATGACGCCGATGCCCTCTTCGTCCGCCAGCGGCAGCAGCTCGCGTTCGATTTCGCGGAACAAGAGGCTGTAGCGCGGCTGCACCGACACCAGCTTGGTGAGCTTGTGCAGTTCGGTCCGGCCGATGGCACGGGCCAGCCGGTACGCCAGAAAATTCGACACGCCGATGTAGCGCGCACGGCCCGAACGCACGATGGTGTCGAGCGCCTCGAGGCTTTCGTCGAGCGGCGTATTCGGGTCGTTGTGATGCA
>JAQGMP010000011.1 GCA_028292285.1 Variovorax sp.
GATCCTGAAAGCAAAAGCAATCAGCACGCCATGAATTCCAAAGCCGCGTTCCCCGAAGAAAACACCCTCGACGAGCGCGACGGGCGCTATCTGCGCAAGGCGATCGTCTGGTCGCACGCGGCCCGGCGCCGCGGCAACCAACCCTACGGCTCGATCATCGTTTCCGCCGGCAACGAGGTGCTGGCCGAGGCCTTCAACAACATCGCAGAAACTGGCGACCCGACCGGTCACGCCGAGCTCAACGCCATCCGCGCCCTCGCCGGCCGCGGCTTGGCGCGCGACGACCTGGCGGCCGCGACCCTCGACGCATCCGGCGAACCCTGCGTGATGTGCGCGGGCGCGATCTTCTGGTCGGGCATCGGACGTGTCGTGTACGGCCTGGATGCGGCGCGCATGGAGAAATACCAGGGTGACCGGGTTGATCAACGCAGCAACGCGGTGTCGTGCCGCGAGGTGTTTCGCGCGTCGCCGCACGCCATCGAATGCATCGGGCCCGCGCTGATCCACGATGCCGCTGCGGCGCACGAAGACGCACCTGAAAATTGAGGCGTGCACGCCCCGTAGACTCGCCGCATGCCCTGGCACGCACGCCTTCACCTCGACTACCAGAACGAAAACAATCGGAGCGTTGCCCGCTTTCGCCATGACGGGCCGCTGCGCATCCTGCAGAGCCTGTACCCCGAAGGCGATGCGGTGTGCCACAACGTGCTGGTGCATCCGCCCGGCGGCCTGGTCGGCGGCGACACGCTCGACATCGACGTCGAGGTGGCCAGCGGCAGCCACGGCCTCATCACGACGCCCGGCGCGTCGCGCTTCTATCGGTCGGACGGCGATCTGGCGTTGCAGCGCACGCACCTCACGCTGGCACCCGAGGCACGCCTCGAATGGTTGCCGCTGGAGGCGATTTGCTACAGCGGCTGCCGCGCCGAAAACCGCATCACCATCGACGCTGCGCCCGGTGCCGAACTCATCGGCTGGGACGTGACCGCTCTCGGCCTGCCGCACGCGAACCTCCCGTTCGATCGCGGCACGCTGCTCCAGCACATCGAAATGCCCGGCAAGTGGCTGGAGCGCGGACGACTCGACGCAGCCGACCGCCGCCTGCTCGAAAGCCCCATCGGCCTCGCCGGCAACCGCTGCATGGCGTCGCTCTTTTTCGTCAGCGGATCGGCCATCCCGAAGGCGCGGCGCGACACGCTGCTCGACATGGCGCGTGCGCTGAGCGACGGCCACGGCCTGCGCGAATCGGCCGGTACGACGAGCCCGCAGCCCGAAGTGATCGTGCTGCGTGTGCTGGCGCCGGTGGTCGAGCCGGCCATGCAGTTGCTGCGGCAAGTGTGGCTGGCGTGGCGCGCCGAGGTGTGGGCACTGCGCGCGGCACCGCCGCGTATCTGGGCGATGTAGTCGAACGGTACCGTGACCCGTCAGCCGCCTCGCCACCGGCCTGATTCCGGCCACACACTGGCCGGTGCGCCGCGCCACCAGACCTGCTCTTCCTCCAGCTGCGACGCGGTCACGGGCGCGATGTCGAAATCGATTCCGAGTACACGTACGATATCGATGTTTTCGATCGAAAGCTCCCAGGTCAAGAAGACCTGCGTGCACTCCCGGTCGGGCGCGAAGTGAGCCGCATCGAAGCCATCGCTGTGCCGCTGGATGACGGCGTGCGGCTGGCCCGTGTCGAATAGCAGCGCCGTACCCCTGACAAGCGGAATGCGATGACCTGTCGCGGGGAAGTGCACGTCGAGGCCCTTGTCGTCGCTCAGGAAGAGATTGCAGAAAGCCGCACCGCCGTACTGCGCGCCATCATGGTGGTACCGCGCGCCACGGCACGCCATGAGAGCCACGTCGCTGGAGGCGAGCACGTCGTGCAGTCCGAGCGAGCGTGTCCAGTCGGCCGCCGCCTGCACGCAGTGCCTGTAGTCCGGCCAGCGCGCACGGGCGCGCGGCAACGGCAACGGTTCGACGTCTCCGGGTTCGAAGCTGAGCGCGATGTCCCTTTCCCAATCCGCCCTCAGCCTCGCGGGCGGCGCGGGCACATCGACGACGCCCGACAGCACCACATCGCTCACGCTCCGGCTGCGCACGACGTCGCCGCTCCGGTAATACGAAACGAGATGGTTTTGCTCGCGTGGAGGATGAAGGGGCTGGCGCATCCGGCCAGTGTAGTGAGCGTACCAACGCCAGAATGCCGGATGATCCAGGCAAGCGAAAGGCACGACATGACAGAACTGCAGGAAGCAACGGTGGTGAGCCAGGCGGTCGATGGCAGCGCGGAAGCCGTTTACGCCTTTGCGCGGCAGATGGAAAATTTGCCGCTTTGGGCGTCCGGCCTGGCGAAGGGCATCGCGCAACGCGACGGCGACTGGTTCGCCGACTCGCCGATGGGCCAGGTCAAAGTGACGATGGCGCCCGTCAACCCGTTCGGTGTGCTCGACCACGAGGTCACGCTCCCGGACGGCACCCGCGTTCACAACGCGTTCCGGGTGACGCCCTGCGGCGACGGCAGTCTGCTGACTTTCATCGTCTTGCGATCGGCGGGCACTAGCCAGCAGAGCTTCGATTCAGACGTGGCCCATGTACGGCGAGACCTGATGTCCTTGAAGCAGGTGATTGAGCAGCCGAAGTTCTCAGCGCGGTCCAAGACGCAAGACATTTCCGCTTTCGCACTGCCCGCTCCGGACATCGCGCCCTGGCGCGCAGGCAACACAGGCGTCGAGGGCGTGTGGCGCTTCGACGCCGGCACGCCAGGGCGTCACGTGATGATCACGGCGCTGGTGCATGGCAACGAACTTTGCGGCGCGTGGGCGCTGAAAGGGCTGCTCGAAGCCGGGGTGCGTCCGCGCCGCGGCACACTGACGCTGGCGTTGTGCAATCTGGCGGCGTTCGATCGCTTCGATGCGGCAAACCACGACGCTTCGCGCTTCGTCGACGAAGACCTGAACCGTCAATGGTCGCCCGAGCGCCTGGCGCAACCCGTGACCCTCGAGCGACGCCGCGCGGCAGAGATCGAGCCCTTCGTGCGCGAAGCCGACTGGTTGCTCGACCTCCATTCGATGCACGAGCGCGGACTGCCGTTGACGCTGAGCGGGCTTCGGCCCGAGAACATCGAGCTCGCGGTCCGGATGAAAGCGGCCGAACACATCGTGGTCGACGCCGGGCACAAGGACGGCATCCGCATGCGCGACCACGGCCGCTTCGGCAACGCCGATGGCATGGCCGCCGGCGCGCGCTCGCTGCTGGTGGAGTGCGGCTTTCATGGCGACCTGAGCAGCCGCGATGTGGCGCAAGACCAGTGCCTGCGCTTTCTGCTGGCATCGGACATCGTCGACGAAGCCGACCTCCTCGGCGGTGCGCACGGCGCTCTGCCGGCATGGCGGCTGCCCGACGCGGCCGAGCCATGGATTCTCGACGTCACCGCCGGCGTCGTCGCACGCGATGAGAGCGTCGAGTTCGTCAGGCCCTTCAAGGGGCTGGAGGTGATTCCGCAGGCAGGCACCGTGATCGGCATGAACGGCGGTGAAGCGATCGTGACGCCGTACGACGATTGCGTGCTGGTCATGCCTTCGCTGCGGCAGGCACGCGCGGGCGTGACGGTCGTGCGCTTCGCGCATCGGCGGCGATCGGTCGGCGCTACGTCGCCTATCGCAGGAATTGGCTAGTTCTATTCGCGCCCACACGGCTTCTGCGACAGAATTTGACGCTTCCCCCACAACAAGAGCAGGAACGTCCCCATGAGCGACAACAAAGAAGCCAAGTGCCCCTTCAGCCAAGCCTCGGGCGCCGGCACGACCAATCGCGATTGGTGGCCGACGCAGTTGCGCGTGGACCTGCTCCATCAGCACTCGTCCAGGTCCGACCCGATGGCACCGGACTTCGACTACGCCGAGGCGTTCAAGAGTCTCGATCTGGCCGCGGTCAAGGCCGACCTCGCCGCCTTGATGACGGATTCGCAAGACTGGTGGCCGGCCGACTTCGGGCACTACGGGCCGCTCTTCGTTCGCATGGCATGGCACAGCGCCGGCACCTACCGCATCGGCGACGGACGCGGCGGTGCCGGCCGCGGCCAGCAGCGCTTTGCGCCGCTCAACAGCTGGCCCGACAACGTGAGCCTGGACAAGGCGCGTCGCCTGCTGAGGCCGATCAAGCAGAAGTACGGCAAGAAGATCTCGTGGGCCGACCTGTTGATCCTGACGGGCAACGTCGCACTGGAAACCATGGGTTTCAAGACCTTCGGCTTTGCCGGCGGCCGGCCCGACGTGTGGGAGCCCGACCAGGATGTGTACTGGGGCCGCGAGACCAAGTGGCTCGGCGGCGACATCCGCTACGCGCAGGGCTCGCCGGGCGTCGATGAAGACCATGGCGTGCTGGTCAAAGACGACGACAGCAAGGTGCCGCACACGCGCGACCTCGAGAACCCGCTGGGCGCCGTGCAGATGGGCCTGATCTACGTCAACCCCGAGGGCCCGGACGGCAAGCCCGACCCGCTCGCCTCGGCGCGCGACATCCGCGACACCTTCGGCCGCATGGCGATGGACGACGAGGAAACCGTGGCGCTCATCGCCGGTGGCCACACCTTCGGCAAGACGCACGGCGCGGCGCCCTCGGATAACGTGGGCCCGGATGTGGAAGCCTCCGAACTCGAGCAGCAGGGCTTGGGTTGGAAGAACAAATACGGCACGGGCAAAGGCGCGGACACCATTACCAGCGGCCTGG
>JAQGMP010000024.1 GCA_028292285.1 Variovorax sp.
CCGCACGCTGGCGGCCCGCGGTCTCGCGCGCCTGCCGGGCCGGCGTGGCGGGGCCCATCGTCGACTGGACGTACGCTGCGATGGCATGAACATCCGCATCCGAGGCATGCGACAGGCTGTGCACCACGTCCTGCATCGGTCCTGCGGTCAGCGCATGGTCTGCGACCAGGCCGGTGCGCAGGTACGCCGCAAGCGCTTCGGTGGTCCACGGCACGGGCGAGGGCGACGCGGCATTCAAGGCCGTGGCGTGCCAGCCTTCCGCGACGCCGCCCGCGAAGTGCTCACCGCGCTTTTCTGCGCCGAGGACGTTGCGCGGCGAATGGCATGCCGCGCAGTGGCCGAGCGCATCGGCCAGATAGGCGCCGCGATTCCACTCGGCTGTTTGCGCTGCATCGGCGGCGCGCGGTCCGCGATCGAGAAAGAGAAGGTTCCATCCCGCCACCACCGGCCGGAAGTTGAGCGGAAACATCATGTGATTGGCGGGCGGCCGCGACGCCACCGCGTCCCGCGTCATGACGAACGCATACAGCGCCGCGATGTCGGCGTCCGCCAGATGCGTGAAGTGGTCGTACGGAAAGGCGGGATAGAGCAGCTTGCCGTCGCGCGATACGCCCTCGCGCAGCGCACGCGAAAACGCGGCTTCGCTCCATGCGCCGATGCCGGTCGCGGCGTCGGGCGTGATGTTGGCGCCGTACACGGTACCGAACGGCGTCACGACCGGCGTGCCGCCCGCAAAGGGCACACCGCCTGCCGCCGTATGGCACCCGATGCAGTTGCCGACGGCGGCCAGTTGTTCGCCGCGGCGCACGGTGTTCGCATCGAAGGATTGCCGCGCTGGCGTCGCGACGGGGTCGATGTCCTCATGCCACGACAGGGCGCCCGCGACGATGACCAGCAGCGCAAGACACACCACGATCACCGTCAAGGCGGTGGTCCATGGACTGCGGTGCGACGTGGCGATGGTGGCTCCAGGTTGTGCGCGAGCCGTCGAGCGACCGGCTTTGCAAGCATGTGACTTTGACGTTGCGCTTTGGTTCCGGATGTAGGACGCCGCCGAGTCGCACGGCGGGCCTCGCTCGGCTGGCAAGCAGATGGCGGATGGACCTACATCGCCGCAGCACGAGCCAAAAAGAGACTGCATGCTTTAAGGATCCGTTCAATGACACATCGCTCCGCTCCGCATACCCCGCACACTTCTCATTCGTTGCTTGCATTGCCGGCTGCCGTGGCCTTGCTCGCCGTCGCATTTGCCGCACCCGGTGCATCGGCACAGCCTACCGGCAACCCGAAAGGCAGCGCCGCACCGATCAGCCAGGACATGTCGAAGTCGCCCGCGGGCGGCAGCGGCGCCGCCAACGCATCGGGCGGCGGCGACACCGGCAAGATCGATTCCGGGCCGGCGAGCGCACGGCTCGCACCGTCTCGCGAAGCCGGCACCGGCACTGCCGGCGGCTTGCCGAAGCGCAATGTCGGCGACGGCACGGCGTCGGGCCCGGCCAGCGCCAACTCATCGCAGACTCCGACGCGCCAGCCCACATCGCCGGCGCGCTGAAGCCGCCAACCCGCCGCGCTTCAGCCTTCGTTCTTCAGCCCCTTTGCGCCGAGCCGGGCTCGGCCATCTTGCGGTGCTGCTCCGCGAGCACGGGGGCCGGCGTGATGTTCGCCAGTGCGACCTGGAGCTTGTTCTTCCAGCCGGCTGCCACGTCGCCTTCGCCGTTCATCATGGCCTCGAAGCCGACCTTGGCGACGTCGGCCGGATCGGCCTTGCTGTCGTCCTGGCCGACCTGGGTGTCCATCATGTCGGCACGCTCGAAGAACTCAGTGTCGGTCGGCCCCGGCATCAGGCAGCTCACCGTCACGCCGCTGTCTTTCAACTCGTTGCGCAGCGCGAAAGAGAACGAATCGAGGAACGCCTTCGAGCCGTTGTAGACCGCCTGAAAGCTGCCCGGGATAAAGCCTGCAATCGAGCCGGTAATGAGGATGCGCCCGCGGCCGCGCGCACGCATGTCGCGCCCGACCTTTTGAATCAGGTACGTGGTCCCGGTCACGTTGGTGTCGATCACCAGGCGCGCGTCGGCGAAGTCCTGATCGAGAAAGCCGTGGCCGAGTCCGCGGCCGGCGTTGGCCAGCAGCGCGTCGACGCCTCGCCCTTCGGCCGCAGCGTAGAGCCGGTCCACGCCTTCAGTGGTCGAGAGGTCGACCTGGATCGACTTCACATCGACGCCGATGGCGCGCAGTTGCACCGCGGCGTTTTCCACCGGCTCGTCGGCGGCGATGAGCAAGTCGAAGCCGTTTTCTGCGCAGCAGCGGGCCAGGTGATAGCCGATACCGGACGACGCGCCCGTGACGATCGCGAACTGTCCGCGGGTGTTTTCTTGAGTCATGTGCGTTCCTTGAAGAGTGGTTAGCGGTTGGCGCGCACCGTCGTTGCGCGAAGGCCTACACGCTGCGAGCGCCGTCCGAAAACAAATGCTGTTGTGCGCCGCCAATCCATTCCGTCGGACAAGGCCCCTCGTCATGAAGAGTGGCTTCCTACCGGCGGCTTGTTCTTGGCCTTTTCTTATCCATCGACAACCGCAAACAAGGATCGCCATGAAAGCCCTCACCTACCATTCCTCCAAAGACGTTCGTGTGGAAACCGTGCCCGATCCGGTGATCGAGCAAGACGACGACATCGTGTTGCGCGTCACCGCCACCGCCATTTGCGGGTCTGATTTGCACATCTATCGCGGCAAGATTCCGGGCATGGAATCGGGCGACATCCTCGGGCACGAGTTCATGGGCATCGTCGAGGAAACCGGCAAGGGCGTGACGGCGGTGAAGAAGGGCGACCGCGTCGTCGTGCCATTCACGATTGCCTGCGGCGAATGTTTTTTCTGCAACCGCACGCTCTTTGCCGCCTGCGAAAACACCAACCCCGGCCGCGGCGCCATCCTCAACAAGAAGAACGTGCGATCGGGTGCCGGGCTCTTCGGCTACTCGCACCTGTACGGCGGCTATGCGGGCGGCCAGGCCGAGTTCGTGCGTGTGCCCAAGGCCAATGTCGGGCCACTGGTCATCCCTGCGGGCCTGGCGGACGAGCAGGTGCTGTTCCTTTCCGACATCCTGCCCACCGGCGACCAGGCCGCAGTCAACGGCGACATCGGACCGGGTTCGTCGGTGGCGATCTTCGGTGCCGGGCCGGTCGGCCTGATGGCGGCGGCATCGGCGCGGCTGCTGGGCGCGGAAAGGATTTTTATCGTCGACGAGCATCCGTACCGGCTGGAGTTCGCACGCGCGACGTA
>JAQGMP010000127.1 GCA_028292285.1 Variovorax sp.
GATGGCGATCTGGTCTTCGGAATAGTCAAAGTTCAAGGCTCTTCTCCTTTGCCGGATCGGCTGTGAAAACCGCATCGGCCTCGATGAGCGCGGCAATCTCTTCGTTGGAGAAGCCAGCCTCGCGCAACACTTCTTCGCTGTGCTCGCCGTGCCCCGGCGACCAACGGGTCTGCCGCGGCTGCGTGCGCGACCAGGTGCTGGCATGGCGCATGGTGCGCAGCCGTCCTTCGGTCGGATGCTGCTCGAAGCCAAAGAAGCCGATGTCCTGGAGATGCGGATCCTCGAAGATCGATGTCAGGTCGTTCAGCGGCGTCGCGGGAATGTCAGCCTGCTCCAGAACCGTCAGCCACTCCTGCGTGGTCCGCGTCGAAAGAATTTCTTCGAGCTCGGCGTAGATCTCATCCACATGCCGGGAGCGCGTGGCCAGGCTGCGCAGGCGCGGATCGGTTGCCAGTTCGCTTTCGCGACCGAGCAGCCGATAGAAGCTGCGCCACTGCTTGTCGGTGTAGACCAGTGCGCAGACGAAGCCGTCCTGGGTCTTGTAGGGACGACGGCCTTTCGAAAGCAGTCTGGCGTAGCCGCCGTTGTCCAGGGGCGGGTCGAACGACTTCCCGCCCAGATGGTCCGACATCACAAAGCCCACCATGGTCTCGAACATCGGTACGTCGATGCGTTGGCCCAATCCGCTCACGCTGCGCTCGTACAGCGCCGCCAGCGTGGCATTGACCGCCGACATGCCGGTCAGGCGATCGACCAGTGCCAGCGGGACGTAGTGCGGCGCACCGCCCGTGTTGCGCGACACCATCGCGGCCAGCGTGGACGCACCCTGAATGAGATCGTCGTAGGCCGGCTTCGCCGCGTACGGTCCCGACTGGCTGTAGCCGAACACGCCGACGTAGATGATCTTCGGGTTGATCTTCACCAGATCTTCGTACGCAAGACCCAGCCGGGCCATCGCCTGCGGCCGCACGTTGTAGAAGAAAACGTCCGCGGTCTCTATGAGCCGCAGCAAGGCCTTGCGGCCCTCCGGCTTCTTGAGATCGAGCGATATGCTGCGCTTGTTGCGGTTGGTATTCAGGAAGATCGGGCCCATGCCTTCGTTGCGCGCCGGCCCGATCAGGCGAACGACATCGCCGCTGGGCGCTTCGACCTTGATGACGTCCGCACCCATGTCGCCGAGAATCTGGCTGCCGTACGGGCCCATCAGCACGGCCGTGAGATCGATGATCCGCAAGCCTTTCAATGGTCCGTGGCCGCTTGGCGCCGGGTCGATGCGTGCCGGCTCGCTGGGTGCCGGCTTCATGCAACCGCCACCGTTTCGTTGTCGAGCCAGGCCTGTGGCACCTCGATCGGGAATTCCAGCAGGATCTGGGCGTGCGACTTGCCTTGCGGGTCGTACCGCAGCGATGCAGCGCCTCCCCCGCCGAGCGCTTCGTGCAGCAGGAAGTTGAACCCCCGCAGGCCCGGCCAGTCGTAGCGGACGACAGCGCCATCGACCAGATGGGACAGGTAGGCCTTGACCCGGGATTCGGTGAGCTGGCGCGCCAGCACCGGCAGGAAGCTTTCGCTGCGGGCCAGCACGGCGATGTTCGACGTATCCCCCTTGTCACCGCTGCGCGCATAGGCGAGCGAGACCAACGGAACCACCGCGACGCGCGCCGTCGGGTCGCTGTCCCCGGCGTCAACGGGTCCGGGAGTCTGTCGTGGTGCAATGGAAGCGTCGGCCGCGGCGGGCCGCGCCCGCGGCACCGCATGTTCGACACCGTCGAGCAGCACCGTCGCCTCGATGTCCGCACTGCGCTTGAGAAACGAGAACAGCCGCACCACCGGCTGCACCTTCGGCCGCCCGCCAAAGATGCCGCCCAGGCCCTGCACGGTGCTGGTGTTGGTGGGAAAGATTTCTCGCGAGAAGATGTCCAGCGCTTTTGCATCCGGATGCCTTGCCGCGACCTTGAGCACGAGTTCGCGGGTCGCACCGGTGCGCGCGCCATCGCCGTAGGCTTCTTCCGCGCCGAGCAGCTCGACCGATGTCTCGCTGTAGTCGCCGAAGCCTTCGCGTTGCAGCACGCTGCGGGTGCGCTTGAATATCGCATCGGCGACCGCCCGAGCCTTGGGCACGGCATCCATGCCGCGAACCAGCATGGTCGCCAAGCAACGAAAGCCGTCGACGTAGGTGGCGCTGACCTTGTAGTCCACGGGTGCCGGCCGTCCGAGCGCGCCGGACACCTGCACGCGGTCCGTCCCTTGCCTTTCCACGTGCACCTGACGCCAGTCGCACACGACATCGGGCAGCACATAGGCCGCGGGGTCGCCCGTCTCGTAGGTGATCTGTTCGGAAACGCCTTGCACCGTGACGGCGCCGCCGGTTCCTTCCGGCTTTGAAACGACGAAGGTTCCGTCGGCTTTGCACTCTGCGATCGGAAAGCCGATCTCCGCCCAGCTGTCGCGGGTCTCCTTCCAATCCGTCGAAAAGCCACCGGTGCACTGTGCGCCGCATTCGAGCACATGCCCTGCCAGCGAGCCCGCCGACAGCAAATCATGCTGGTCGGCGCTCCAGCCGAATTCGTGGATCAATGGACCGAGCGCCAAGGCACTGTCGACGCATCGCCCGGTGACGACGATGTCCGCGCCCCGGTCGAGCGCGGCGGCGATAGGGAACGCGCCAAGGTAGGCATTGGCCGAGATGAGGCGCGCCGGCAATCGCGCTTGCGTGAACATCTCACGTACGCCTTCGTCACGAAAGGCCGCCTCGAGGTGAAGCAGATCGTCACCGAGCACCGCGGCCACTTTGAGTCGAACGCCCTGCGCTGCGAGGATTCGCTCGATGGCATCGACGCAGGCCCGGGGATTCACGCCGCCGGCATTGACGATCACTTTGATCCGCTGCGAAGCGATGGCTTTGGCATGCGGCGTGATGACCTGCGTGACGAAGTCCGTTGCGTATCCAAGCGAGGCGTCCTTTTGCTTTGCCTTCGCGAGGATGGACATCGTGACTTCCGCGAGGTAGTCGAGAACCAAGTAGTCCAGTCGCCCGGCAGTGATGAGCTGGCGCGCACCCTCGGGCGTGTCGCCCCAAAAGCCGGAGCCGCAACCGATTCGAACCTGCGCTCGTTTCATTGCCGGCCTCCGCGTACAAAGGATAAGCTATATTCCGATAACAGAATGCACGTTTTCATATGAGAATTATCAGCTGATGACGCCGGGGCAGGCCATCAGGGTTTGCCCCAAGGCGCAGAGCCTCCCATCCGCGCCGACGACAATCCGCACTGAAAAATGATCAAGCAAGCGAACAGAAATACGATTGAAGACGGCGGCGCGCCGACCACGACGCGCGCTCCGTTGCGGGCGATGCAGGTCATTGCCGCCCTCGCGGCCCAAAGCGAGGGCCTTTCTCTGGCACAGCTGAGCGACCAGCTCCAGTTGCCCAAGACCAGTCTTTTCAGTCTGCTGCGCTCATTGGACAGCGGGGGCTATATCGAGTCGAGTGGTGGGCATCACCGGCTGGGCCGGGAGGCCTACAGCTTGGCTTCCGCCATATCGCGCGTTCATGCGTTTCCGGTGAACGTGCATTCGACGCTGGAACGGCTTCATCGGCTCTGTGGCGAAACAGTGATGCTGGCCGTGCCGGGCGATGGCTGGGCCGATCTGGTCTATGTCGATGTGATCGAGGCCGACAGCTGGCTGAGGTTTCGCGCCAGCGTGGGCTCGCGCAGGCCGCTGTATTGCACCGCCCCCGGTCTTGCCCTTTTGAGCTTCAGCGATGCCGCGACGCGCGCCCACTACGTCAACACGGTGGAGCTGAAGCGCTATACCCCCGACACGGTTTCGTCGAAACGCGCGTTGGCGCAACTCCTGGCGACCACGACCGCGCGGGGTCTGGCCATCAGCTGCGGCTCGGTTGAAGATGCCACGGGCGTCGCCGCACCGATCTTCGACGCTGCGGGCAAAGTCTTTGCGGCCGTGTCGCTGGCCGGACTGACGACCCGCGTCTCACGAAATATCGATCAGCTTTCCGCTTTCTCGAGGCAAGCCGGCGAACAGATGTCGCGCGTGCTGGGCTATTCCGGCAAATACCCTGGCGAGCACTAGGAAGTCTTGGAGTGTCGAGCGCGTGCGTCGGCTCGCTTCGAAGCCGGAGCTGACCGAACTCGCAAGGGTGCGGCATCTTCCGGTTGTCCGTTTCGACGGCCAGAGGGCGCTCATTTGGCGTCCAGCGCAGGCGCGGTTATATCGCGGACATTCTGGGACAGCATGAGGTCGGCGCTCTTCTTTGCTATGACTAGCGAAGATCTGGGCTCGCACCGATCGCATCGATTCGGCTCGCAGCCGCGCTCGCGAGATAGCCGGACGTGGTCTGGACAGAGGCGTGACCAGGTTTTTCTGGACCACGGCGATCGGCACCGCATTCGTACCCGGGCCGCCCTGCAGCGCATGTACGGCGTGCGAATGGCGAAGCCACTGAGCACTCGCTTTTCGAAATGGGTTGGCTTCTGCGGTCTTCATCGAACCGGCCATCCGGTCCAGCGCGGCCTTGATGGCCTTGTGCAAACCGGAAGAAGACCAGCCGACGGGCTCCTTGCCGTCCTCGAAACGGGCCACCAGTGGAATCTCTGCAATGCCGGGATCACTCAGACCACCCAATCGTCCATGGGCTCGGAGCGCGCGGTCCAGCGCAGACACCAGTGCCGGGGGCACGGCGATCCGCCGAGGCCGCGCGTACCTGCCTGTCACGGACAGGGTCCAGTCGATCACTGTTGCACCACCTTCATCCAGGGACTCGGTGCGCTCGAGATCGCCGCACCGGGCACCGGTAAGTTCCGACAAGCGCAGGCCAGTGGCATACAGCCACCGGATCGCACGTGCCAATCGCCTTCCTTGCTCGTTGTGCTCGAGGGCGGTCAGGGCTGCGTCCAGTTGCGCCCACTGGGCTACCGTGAAGGTCCGGGTCGATCCCAACGGAGCCCGGGCAGACGCCGGCAGCGCCACCGCCGTAAACGGGTTGTTAACCACATAATTCTGCCTGGACAGGAAGCCGAAGAGCGCCCGCAGGATGGTCAGCGCGTGTCGCTGAGCCGGAGTGGACAGTGCGCCCTCCATCGGTCGCCATTGCGGGGACCATCGCTGATAGTGGCGCGGGCCGCACCAGTGCGCTGGCGGCTGAGCGAGGAAGTGGAAGTACGCCTGGGCATCCTCCGCCGTCAGGGACGACATCGGCTTGCGCTTTTCGAGAACGCACCAGAGAAGCAGGCGCTCCGCCTCCTTGCGATAGGCCCGATGGGTCGCGCCGAGTTGCCTCGGCGGCGCTGTCTCGATGGGGAGCCGTGAATCTTCACGCGCATCGGATCTGGTCTCGGCCTTGCCGGCTTTGGCTGCGAGCCACGCGTTGATTGCATCGCGATCGTTGCGCACAGTCAGCCGGCACTGGCCGGGCGGGGCACGGAAGTGGCCACCACCGCCGTCCAGCGCTGGCGGAATCAGAAGTTTCTCGAGGGGCACCAGTGCGGTTGCGGCGGGCACAACCGCCGCGAGTGTCGCCTGCGGCACGGCTTGCCGTGGGACAGCAACGTGAGCGACGAGGCGCAGGGCCGCGTCGCTTTCCTGGCTGCGCAGCCAATCAACGACCCGTCGCGCCTTGAGCGCCCCAATGCCGGGCACCACGCGCCACCAACGGGCCCCCTCCAGGTTGATCCGCGCCGTCAGCGTGGCCAGGGTCGAGAGGCCGGCCCGCTCGAGGCGCGCGGCCAGAAGAGGATTGAGCCAGACTGCGACGTTGTCCTCGGATCGGGGGCCTTGGGCTTTGCGGCCCAGCTGGCCTTCCAGCCAGCGCAAGGCTTCCAGCTGCCGGGCAATGACCCGTGCCCGGTGGGAGGGGCGCTGGCGAACCCGCCGGCTCGGGCCTACGCCATCTACCCCGGCTGCGCCCCTTGGATATGCGTCGGCATAGGCTTCGGCCTGTTCCGCTTCGCTGAAGTCCTCAAGCCCGCGCGCGAGCGCAAACTCTTCGAGCGACGGCAGTGCAACCGGCTCGTCGAAGCGCTCCGGGTCCATGAGCACGAGGCGTGCGGTGCCGGGGCGGGCCGCGCGATGCGCCGCGGCGGCGAACTCGTCACGTATCCACTGAATTGCATGGCGCACCGTGCGCAGGTCGTTCGCGCCCTCCCCGTGCCACAGGTACCGATCGAAGCTCTCTCGCTCGTCCAGGCCTTGCAGCAATGCCCGCATGAACGCGAAGTGGGCGCGGCTCAGGGTGCGCGGGGCAATGGCGCTCACGTTTCGACGTGTTCCATGACGCTGGCCTTTTTCGAGCGGCCGCGCGCGCAGTATGGTGCGCACATGGACATCACGCATGACGCGGCGCGCAGCCGCTCGCTGCCTGCCGTCTTCTCTTTAAGTCCGTCGCCGCAACTTTTCAGGCAGGTCATGGGGGCAAGGTTTCGAGTTTGAGTGCCTCAAGGCAATCTTATCATCCGCGCGTTAAATATGCGGTCTGAAGGCGAGTTTTGAGTGGGAAAGAGAATTATTGTTTGATATCAACGACTTGGCGCGTATTGGCGATGTCTGACTGACAGTCAAGACTCGTGGTCGAGAGGACTTGAGATATGGATTGCAACTGGCTGGCTGCATTTCAGAAAACGGCCCCCGCGGCTGGACCTTCGGAGGTGAGCATTCACATCCGCCGTTACCTAATCGCGGCCGCGCAGCTTCAGGGCGGGCTGCTTCACCTCGCCAACGATTGTGGGAGCGCGGAATCTGTTTCGATGCAAACAGTCGGCTTGCTTGGTGGCACCCAATGGCTTCAGGCAGTCCGGCGCACCCTCGCTGCTTGCCTCGCACGCAAGAGGCAGCCCATGAGGGCGTGGCCGTTTCGCCTCTTCTGGCGGGAACGCGAAAGCCACTGATGCGCAGATGCAAGACTCGTCCTTAGCGAGTCTTGCATTCGCTTGCTCACCGGGAATGTGCCTGCGGACGCCCCGAATGCAGATCTCGGCTGCTGCACATTTGGACGGAGAGATGGCAGTCTTGTAGAGACGCCTCGGGTTGGCTGCTTCGCGTGCTTATATGCCCCCTGTTAGAGAACAGTTATGAGCCGCCTCTTTAACGACTCTCCATCGCGCCCCGGAATCCGGCGCAGGCGCCCGGCGATGCGGGCAATGCACTTGCTGGTTACCGCTCAAGCTGCAGCGCAGACGGTACTGTGCAAGAAGGTGGTGCGTGGCCACCTCGACGGGGCGCCAAGTGACCGAACCGCTTTAGCATCTGTCAACAGGCTATTCGGAGCTCGGCCGGTGTGGCACGCAAGGGGGGTGTGGTTCCGAACCACACCCCTTGTTTGATGGTGCCTCTTCGCTCTTGCTAGAAGAGATCGCCAAGGGCGAAGAGGAACCCCTTATCGAGCAGAGCGCACGCCGACCCGTTATTGAGTCGCTGTCCGGCGCGCGCCATATGGCAAGAACGCAGTCGTTCCCGCGTCATTCCGCCTTATCCGAGCTGCGGCGCCGTCTTGAGCGATTGTGCGCGTCGCGCGCAAAAAAAGGGTGTGGTTCCGAACCACACCCCCCTATTTGCACCACGCACTTCAAAGCGACTTGGCAAAACTGTCCAAAAATGCGGTGAGCTCATTGCGATGTTCCACCCCAACGGGAACGTTGATTTTCACGGTGGCCCGCCCCGCCCCGTCATAGAACAGGTTGATGGCTTTCTTGCCCCCAACATGGAAAGAGCGACCGAGATTCTCCGGCACGGCGAGATCCAGCGCGCCAGGCGCCGTGAGGTACGTCAAGACACCCTTCGGACCCCGTTGGCCCCGGTCCGCAGCAAGTTCGCGTGCGCGACCCAAGACTGCGTCCCCGTCCTTTTCCAATGCCCTGTTGAGGATCGGCGCCCAGCGAAGCTGGATATCCAACGGGGTGGCGAACGCAGCAACCACCTCCGGCGGCAGCTTGGCCAAGGCCAGCGACTTGCCCAGATTGCTGTGATCGATCCCCAGGGCCAACGCCAGTTGCCGGTTCGACGTGAAAAGCCCGAAATCCAGCGCCTTCCAGTACATGACGCCCTGCTCCCACGGCGACAGGTCTGAACGCTCTCTGTTCTCGCGCTCCATCTCGAGAAACAACGAACGATCGTCCAGGCTATCGACCATCGTGAGCACCGGCAGGCCCAGTAGACTGCACGCTTCATGGCGGCGATGCCCGAAGACGATCTCGAATTGAATGCCATCGACACGGCCAGTGACGGGGCGTACCTTGATCGGTTGCACGTTGCCGCCGGCTTCCGCTATCTCACGCTTCAGCCGGTCGAAGTCCGGACCGCTGAAGTTGCTCTCATGGCGGTTGGCGTACCTGCTGCGCGCCATGGTGGCAGGATCCATCAGCCGGGTGGCCTTGGCACCATCCCAGGATTGGAGGTCCTCTACCGCCTCGTTGAGCCGGGCTTCCAGATCGGCAGCCTGCTCGACACGGGCGCGCAGCGTCTCGTTCTCCTTGAGCATCTCCGAGCGCTGGTCGTTGGCGTAAGCCATCATGGCGCCCGGCGCCGTGCGCGGCTGCTTGGTCTCGCCCTCCGCCACCGACGCGCCCATCAGAGCGCCAAAATCGATCTTAGAGGCCTTGTTCTTCAGACTCATTTCAAGCTCCTGCTTCCATCGACTCTCGCTCGGCCAGCTGCCGCGCCCAAACCGCTTCGATCTGCTGCTCGATCAACTCGCACATCCGGTCATAGGCATCCCGCGCACGAGCGAACGTCTTGGAATTAACCGATCCCCTGGGAAGATCGTAAACGGTCCCGAATTCTGCGCTTGCGGTCGCCGCGACGGCGGTTTTCGGGATCTCGATCGGCAGCACCTTGTCACCGTAACCTTCGAGCACCCAGCGCCGCACCACCGAACTGGCGGCATCGGATGCCTCGACCCGGGACAGCAGGACATCGATGAACTCGAAACTCTTGTCCTTTCCGCGGCTCCGGATGAGGTTGTTGCACAAGTCGGAGAACAGATCCCAGAATTGCGCCGAACTCGCAAAATCAAGCGCCGATGGAGGCAGCGGCATGATGACGCCGTCGGCCGCCATCAGCGCATTGATCGTCAGGTAGCTCAACGACGGCGGCGTGTCGATGACGATCACGTCGTACTCCTCGCGCGTTTCATCCAGCCCACGATCGAGCACGCGCCAGAATTCGAAGCCTGGATCCTTCGCCTGACGGGCAGGCAGGATGAACTCCGCGCTGTACAGCAGCGGCGCGGCGCACACCAGATCGATGTTCGGCCAATAAGTCGGCCGGATCGCGTAGCCCAGACTCTCGTAGTCGCCCGCGAAAAGGGGCATCGCGGTGTTGGCAACCTCGACCTCCGCATCCGGCAGCACACCGAACAACGTCGTTGCCGAACCTTGGGGGTCCAAGTCCAGCAGAAGAACCCGGTGGCCTTTCATGGACAGGCCCTGAGCCAGCGTGACTGCCGACGTCGTCTTTGCAACGCCTCCCTTGAAGTTGGCCACAGTGATCGTGATGCCCGCAGCGCCCCTTGGCCTCAGATGTGCCGCGCGGAAGTCACGGCTCCAGTGCTGCGACTCCGCCATGGTCCACTCCCGACGGTTTCCCTGAATCGAGCCTGGCGGCAGGTCGCCACGTGTCAAGCGGTAGGCTATCTTTGCCTTGTCGACCCCACAAAGTTCAGCCAGTTGGGCGGTCCCTAAATTCGGGGCAAGCTTCACGGCGGTCGGCGCCAACATGTGCAGCCGAATATGCGCCATCATTCCAGCGATCTTTTGCGCTTGGACTTCGATATCCTCAAGGGACTGACGTTGAATGGTTTGTTTAATGTCCACGAGCGGAGCCTATGAAGTTTGCTTGTTCGGCGATTATGCACAGCACCTGTCGAAAATCGAGGAATCCACGTTCCGCGATGAGTTGCCGCCTGCCAAAGCGTAGCCGGGTCTTGGCATGAAGATCAAAAACCCCTGGATTAGATCTTTATTCCAATTCTTTAAAGATTTAGCACCACGAGGCGTGATGATCTTCTTATTTAAAATCAAGCACTTACAAGCTTAAGTGCGCTTGATTTGTCCGGAGTCTGCTCGGAAATGTCCGGACATTAACCGGAACTGTCCGTTGCGTACCCGCTGGATGTCCGTGTTCTGCCTTGTTTCCGCAAAGTTATCCCCAGTCGCGGAACTGTCCGCTCCCTAACCGGTTTGGCGATCTCGCTGCCAACGGTCCGCGTTTTAACCGCGTGTTTTTACTTCGCTCCCCTCGTCCGGAGAACTTGCCGTCCGCGCTTTTACCACCCCATCCCGCAGAGCCAGAGAACCAGGGAACAGCCCGATGTCCGCCATTTAACCGAATCTGCGAGGACGGATTGGCGGAAATGTCCGTGATTTACCCGCGTCGCCCCGGACCCCGCCATAGCGTATTTGTGTCCAAATCGAGTTGGACATATCATGGAAGCCATGAGAGAGCCAGAAACGCAGTCGACCACCGCCACATTTGGCAAAACGCCGGGTTCGCTCGACGCGCTGGAGCTGCGCAAGCCGCACGAGATGATCGTGATGGTTCCGCGCTCGGCCCGTGTCACTTTGACGGCGCGAAGAATTTATACCGTGCTGCTGCAGGTGTCGCAGGCCCGCCTGGGCGCGATGGGGACCATGCCTTTGGCTGATTTTCTGTTCGAAGCCCCCTTGGCCGCGATCCTGCGCACGACGGGCTCCGACGGTAACGACCGGACCGCAGCCAAACGCTACCTGAGCGAGATGCGCAGTCTGGAAGTCGACTGGGAGTCCACTGCGCCCGGCGATGGCGTGAAGTGGCGGGGTTTTTCCATGCTCTCGGAGGTCGCGCTGGAAGTCCGGCGCGGCGAAACCTGGGTCAGTTGGTCGTTCCCGCCGTCGATCATGAGCGCCCTCAAGGATCCGACACGGTGGGCACGCGTGGACTTGGAAGTCATGGCGCGGCTGGGGACGTACGCGGCCGTCGCGTTGTACGAAATCTGCGTGCGCTACCGTGACAACCCGGGCGGCGTGACAAGCCGCAAGCCCTTAGGCTGGTGGACCGACGCTTTGAGCAACGTCCCCGGCGGCGAC